>DASQZE010000284.1:0-25315 GCA_035638875.1 Longimicrobium sp. | reverse complement strand
ACCTGCTCAAGCCGTTCGGCCCGTCGCGGCTGGCCTCCGCCATGGAGCGCGTGCGCGCGGCGCTGGGCGAGCCCGCGCCGGCGGACACCTTCGAGCGGCTGAGCGGTGCGCTCGCGGGCGGGCCCATCAGCCGGCTGTTCGTTCGGATCGGCGGGACGCTCGTGCCCCTGCCGGTGGAGCGCGTGTCGTGGTTCGAGGCCAACGGCGACTACGTGACCGCGCACGCGGGGAGCGCCGGGCACCTGCTGCACCTGTCGCTGAGCCGCCTGGAAGCCCGCCTGGATCCGCGGCGCTTTGTGCGCGTGCACCGCACGCACATCGTGAACCTGGACCACGTGCGCGCGTTCCGGCGCGATGCCCGCGGCAACCTGGAAGCCGAGCTGCTGGACGGCGCCCGCGTGCCCGTGAGCCGCGCGAAGGCGCAGGAGCTCCGGAGTGTGGGCCGGTAGCACGCAGGCTCAGGGTCACCATCCGGGCACAGTGCGCAGGTGGAGCGACACCACGGCTGAACCCGGACCCGTATCGGAAAATAGGCCCTCCCACGGAGCGGGAAGGCCCATCGTCGTCTCCGAATTCCCTGGCTGGCGGAGGTGCTATTCGGCGTACACCCGGCAGTCGTCGTACCAGACGCAGTGGCCGGAGAAGTAGTCGCCAAAGCACCGATAGCCATCTTCGATGCGCTCCCCTTGGCCAATGCGCTGACATCGCTGGGCTTCCGCGACCGGTGGCAGGTAGCCATCCACCCCCACCTGGGCTACCCGGTAGGTGCCGCTTCGCGTGTCAAGCGTCCAGAGCGAATCGGCCGTTGAAAGGACAACGTACGCGGAATCGCCGCTGGCACTCAGCGAAAATTCAGCGCGGCGCAGGCCGTCCAGCATGCCTGGGTCGCGTAGCCTGGCCGGGGCATGGTGGCGGATGGGCAGGAATCCCCGGATCACCCGCCCGTCGCGGTCGACGCGAAAAACCGTGTTGGAGTCCGTCGGGGTGCGGACGGCCGATACCAGGTACGTTCCGCCGCGTTCCGGCTCGATCCCGTTCACCCGCATCAGGTCGCGCAGCCTCACCTCGCGGTCCAGCCTTCCATCAGGGTGAAAGACGGAGATCCGTTTGTGGCGAAAGTCCAGGACGTGAATGCGCCCGTCGGGCCCAAAACGCGGCGAAAGCGGAATCTGGAACTCGCCAGGGCCGAATCCCTTGCGGCCCATGACCTTCAGCAGGCGGCCATCGGCCGCGAACAGGTGGACCGACGCATCCGATCCGTCGGTCACTACAAGCCTGCCATCCGCCGCGAGGTCCGCACCGGAAATGCGCACAATGGGGGACGATGCCGGGGACTGCAGGACAAAGCTACGAACGGGCTGCAGCACCTGGGAAAACGGCGCCGCCGGGGCGAGTGTGACGTTCTGCGTGGATCGTGATGCGTCGCAGGAAACGAGCGTTGCCGCCCAGGTCAGCGCGGCAAGCGAGGTAAACGCCGGGAACCGCAGCATGGGCGTCCGTGTTCGAGGAAAGTCACATTGAACGCGCTTCTATAAAAACACTTTACATAACTGCGGGCATAGGAGCAAGAGGTACTTTCTCCTGCCTGAACCACAGGTTCGTAGTGTGAATCAAGCACACGCAGCAGCCGCGCTCACTTCGCCACGGCTGCTGGGGCATTTCTCTGATCAGGCCATGCGCTGTTTCTGGAGTCCGGCATTCGGCCGAAAGACGAACACCCTACGGCCGGTTCCCGCACTGGTTCTGCGGTGACCACGGCACCTCGCTGGGGACGTCCCACACCAGGTCCACCACGATTCCGCGCGAATCGACAAGAACGCCCAGGTAGCTCACCACGGCCTCCTCGGAGATGATCCAGGTCAGCAGCCGGTCGCGCCGGAAGGTGCCGTCGCGCGTGGGCTGGCCGAGCTGGGTGCGGAGCTCAGCCTCGGTGGTCCTGCACAGCACGACGGAACTCGCCGCTGCCCTGCGACGGACGGGATCGGGCCCGCCAGGCTCTTGCTGGACCGCGTGCGCGCAGGAGGAGCACACGAAAAGCAGCGCTCCGGCCGCGGCACGGCGCGCATCGGCGAACACCAGGCGCTTCGGACGCTGGCTGGCGGGCTTCTGCTCAGACGTCAAAGGGATCTCCGCTGGAATGTTGATTGGGATGAGCCGGGGTTCTCGAATTCGTCGCGCGGGAACCCCGTCGTGGACGGCCCTGGATCCTGCACCTTCTCCCACGCTGCGTCAATCCGCAGAAATCTCGCTGATCGTGACGTAGTATCCGTCCGGATCCCGGATCGAGAACTCCCGGGCGCGCGTGTTCGGATTCACGCAGGGCTCTTCTTCGAAGCGCGGGACCAGCGTGCGCGCCCGTTGCAGCGCCCGATCGAAATCATCCACACGGAAGAACAGCAGGAGGCCGTTGCCGGGCGTCCCGTGATCGGGGCTCATCAGCGACGGATGCTCGTGCGCGCCCCACGCGTGCAGGCAGAGCAGGACGGTGCCATCAGAATCGACGATCTGCCCGAAGTGGTCATGGGCGGGGCGCGTTGCCGGCTGGCCGAACAGCGCCTGATACCATCGAAAACTGGCCGGCACGTCGCCTGCGCCGATGATCGTCCACGTGCGCTTCATCCGGTAATCCTCTGCGGTAATGGCCCAGGTCAGGTGTGCGGGCCCGGCGCCGGGATCAGGCCATCGGCAGGGTCAGCGTGAACGTGCTGCCCACGCCGGGGGAGCTCTCGACGGTAACGTCGCCCGCCATGCGAAGGGCCAGGTCGCGGCTGATGGCCAGGCCCAGGCCCGTCCCTTCGTGGGGACGGGACAGGTCGCTGCGCACCTGCACGAACGGATCGAAGATCGAGTCCAGCTTGTCCAGCGGTATGCCCATCCCCGTGTCACGGATCTGGATGCGGACGCGGCCGTCCGCGCCCGTGCACGAGATCTCGATGCGGCCGCCCGCCGGGGTGAACTTCACGGCGTTGGATGCAAGGTTCACCAGGACTTGGCGCAGCTTCTCCGAATCCGCACGCACGGCAAGCCCGGGGGGTACGGCGCGAACGGTGAGCGTCAGCCCCTTGCTGCGCGCCTGCGGCATCACCAGCAGCTCCGTCGCGGAAAGCGCCTCCTGCACGGGGACGTCGGTGACGTCGAAGACCACGGTGCCGGTCTCGAGCTTGGCGTAGTTCAGCACCTCGTTGATCAGCCCCAGCAGGTGGCGCTGGCTCAGCTGGATCCTCCGCAGGTCCTCCAGCTGCGCGCGTGTCACCGGCCCGCGAATCCCCATCTCCATGAGCTCGGCGTAGCCGCCGATGGCGTTGAGCGGGGTCCGGAGCTCGTGGCTCATCACCGCCAGGAACTCGCTCTTGGCCCGGTTCGCCGCCTCCGCCTCGTCCCGGGCCCGCTCCGCTTCACGCCGCGCGAGCACCTGTTCGGTCACGTCGGCGCCGTGCGCGATGACCCCGGACCGCGTCCCGTCCGCCTCCACCAGGGGAAGGTAGGTAAGGTCGATGAACCGCTCCTCGTGCGCGGCGCCCGCCTCGCGCTGCACGAGCAGCGGGACCTCCCGGCCCACGGAGGCCTCGCCCGTCGCCAGCACGTGGTCCAGCACCTCGTGAAAGCCCTGGCTGCCCAGCTCCGGGAGCGCGTGGAACATGGGCTTTCCCAGCAGCTCTCGGTAGCCCACGAGCTGGTAGTAGGCATCGTTCACCAGCTCGAAGACGTGCTCCGGACCGCGCAGCACGGCCAGGAACGTGGGTGCCTGGCGGAACACGTCCTCCAGCCGTGCCTGCTCTACTTCAAGCTCACCCAGGAGCTTCTCGCGCTCCTGTTCCATGGCCCGCCGGGTGCTGACGTCGGTGAACAGCATGGCGATCCGATGGTCCCGGGGCGCTCCCACGCGGAACGCGAAGCCGTCGAACCACCGGCCCAGGCCTTCGGCCGCGAACTCGAACCGCCCGGGCTCGCCCGTGGCCGCGACCCTGCCCGCCATCTCGATCCAGTGATCTTCCAGCCCGGGCACCATCCCGCGTGCGGTGCGTCCGATCGGATCGGGGAGGCCCGACTGCTCCACGAACGCCGGGTTCGCTTCCAGGTAGCGGTAGTCGGCGGGGCGGCCGTCCGCATCGTAGAGCACCTCCGCGATGAAGAATCCTTCGTCGATGCTGTCGAAGAGCGACCGGTTCTTGGCCTCGCTCTCGAGCAGGGCTTCGGTCTGCATCTCGAGCTCCACCGTCTGTTCCTGGAGCATCTCGTTCGCCCGGCTCAGCGCGGCGCTCTCCTCGTTCAGCTCGGCGACTGTCTCCACCGCGGCAACGCGTGCCCGCTCGCTGTCGGCGTGCTCGCCGGCGAGCTGGTCAAGCGACATCTGCAGCCGCACCCGTTCCGTGACGTCTTCCACGCGCTGGATCACGTGCGTCACACGGCCGGAGCCGGGATCCAGGACCGGCGTGTGAACCGGGCTCCAGTGGTGCTCTTCGAACGTGCCGTCCGCCAGCGGGACCGGGTACAGCTGCACGGGCATGGGGTCCGGCGCGCGGGTCGCGATGGCACGCTCGATGGAGGCACGGACGTTCTGCTCCCCCGTGGCGTCCGGCTGCTCGGGCGGATCGGGGAACGCCTCGAAGATGCCGCGCCCGACGATCCCCCGGGGGCCGTCGCGGCTGGATCGCGTGGCGTCCAGGTACGCGTCGCTCGCGGCGATGATGGTGTAGTGCGGCGCATCCGCGGCCACCACGACAAAGAGCCCCGGCAGGGCCGCGATAAAGCCATGCAGCGGGGGGTCCGCGGGCCGGGCCGTGCCTGCCCCGCGGGCGGTGCCGTCATCGACGATGTGCTTGTCCATCCGAGGGAGCTACGGGGCGGGGAACAGGCGTGCCGCCGGCGCGGCCCGCACGTCATCCTTTTGCAATTCCGCAGCCGCGTTCCGTCGACGCGATGCACGCGCGCTCGCCCTGCCGCACGGTTCGCTCGGGGCATGCCGTCCGCGGGCGGGCGTCCACTGCGTTGGCGAATGATGAGGATGCGCCCTCGGCATGGTCCTCCGCCATGCCGCCGTTGCCCCCTCGCCATGCGTTTTCGGCATTGGACGCCCGTGCGCGGGTGCTCCACCTTTCCAGGAGAGCCAGGCGCACCGCGGATGCGGCAGGAAGCCCGGCATCGCAGGAGGACGAATGCGGGAGGCGGAGCTCCATGTGCGGTGAAGCACGTGAGGAATCGGACGGGCGGGACGGACCGGCATCGGGGTGCGCCCTGGCGGCCGCGCCCCGTGACGGGCTGCCGCCCGGCCAGGCACCCATCCGGAGCGACAACGCCGGGCCGGCCCCGGACGCGGCGCGTGCCGGCCGCGGGCGGGGCGCCGGGGTGCACGCGGCCGCCGTGGGCGCGGTGCTGTTCATCGTCACGGCCAGCGTGAACCTGCAGGTGCCGCTGTACACCGCGTACGCGGCCGCGGCGGGGCTGGGCACCGGGCCCACCGCGCTGATGTTCGGCGCCTACGTGGGCGGGCTTCTCCCGGTGCTGGTGGGGCTGGGCGGAGCCTCGGACCGCCTGGGGCGCAGGCCCGTGCTGGCGGCGGGGGTGCTGCTGTCGTGCCTGGCCACGCTGCTGGTGATCCTGCGCCCGGAGTTCTCTACCCTGGCGCCGGCGCGCGTGCTCCAGGGGATGGGGATGGGGCTCACCGCGGGCACAGGCACGGCGTACCTGGCGGAGCTCCCGGGCATGGGCGGCACGGAGCGGGCGGCCGGCTACGCGGCGGCGGCCACGTCGCTGGGCTCCGGGGGCGGCGCCCTCTTCACCGCGGCCGCGCTCCTCGCCGGCCCCACGCTGCGCCCCGCCAGCTACCCCGTGATGCTGGCGGCGGGGATCGGCTGCCTGGGGCTGCTGTGGATGATGCCGGCGGAGCGCCGCGCGGCGGGTGACCCGCGGGAGCGCGTGCCCATCCTCCGCCTTCCGTCGTACCCGGCGGGGAGCGTGCCCCCGGGGCTGGGGATCGCCGTCGCCTGGGCGGTCACGGGACTGGTGTTCGTGGTGGTCCCGGCACAGCTCGCGCGCGAGGGGGTGGGCGCCTGGAGCGCGCCGGCGCTCTTTCTCGTCAACGTCTGCGGGGCGCTGTGCCAGCCGTGGGCGCGCCGGATGGGGGCGCGCCGCGCGCTGCGGACGGGGCTGTTCGTGCTCCCCGCCGGCTACGCGCTGCTGCTGGCGGGCGCGGCGCTGGGCCAGGTGCCGCTTCTGCTGGCCGGCGCGGCGGTGGTGGGGAGCGCCTGCTACGGATTCACCTTCCTGGGCGGGCTCGCGGAGGCCACGCGGCTGGGCGGGGCGAACCGCGCGAGGACGGTCGCGGGCTTTCTGCTCTGCGCCTACCTGGGGTTCAGCCTCGTTCCCGCGGCGGTGGGCTTCCTGGCGGATGCGATCGGGGTGATCCCCGCGCTGACGGGCTTCGGCGCCATCCTCCTGCTGGCCCACGCCGCGCTCGCCATCCCACGGTCCCCCGCGGACGCATGAGCCACGGCGCCCGATTCCCGTCCGTACCGCTGTCTTCCGGGGATCGGCCCCATGCGGCTCATCCTGCTCAAGCGGCTCGCGACCGCGGGTGTGACCCTCCTGTGGCCTTTCCCTTTGTGGATGCGGATGCGCGATCCGGCGTTCTCGCCTCCGTCGCGCGGATCGGACTGCCTGCACTCCTGATGTCCGTGGCGGTCTTCCTGGGCGCGGTGGCCTTCTACTGCCGCTCGCTGCAGACGTGCCTGGAGTCCACCCGTCCCGAAGCACGGACGGCGAGCCCGCGCTCGGTATGGCTCATGTTCCTGGTCCCGTACAACTTCGTGGAGGACTTCTTCATCGTCCGCAACGTGGCGACGTCGTTGCGCGCGGAAGCCGCGGGGAACCCCGTGCTGGGCCAGCTGCGAGGCTTCGGCACCGTGTCGGGGCTGGGATGGTGCACCGCGCAGATCATCTCCCTGCTCCCGAACCAGGTGGGAGAAGCCGCAGGCGCCGTGGCGCTCGTGTTCTGGATCGTCCACTGGCGGTTCATTGCCCAGGTGAACGCGCTTCTCCGCCCGGCGTCTGCTCGGGTGTCGGCAATCCGGGAGTCGCCCCAGAAGTTTGACGGCACCCACCCGTCACCTGCCTGCGAGCCGCGGGGCCACGGCCGGCCTTGCACAAGGGGTATCCAGCGCGCGCACGGCGGGGAGGTGCGCCGCCGGCATGAGCAGCCACTGGATCATCGAGCGCAGCCCGGCGCGGACCAGCACGGGATAGCATCGCACCAGCGGCTGCAGCCACGCCGCGCGCTTCAGCCCGAGCAGGCCGCGCACGTGCTCCGGCGTCAGGATGGACTGGAGCCGCAGCAGGAGAGGGTAGCGCCAGGGGCCGAGGTGCTTGCGGTACTGCGCGTACAGCGCCTTCGTGCCCTCGCCCCGCACCAGGTCGCGGCGCAGGTGGCGCTCGCGATCGATGCTCCACTCCGCGTACGTGGCCGGGAGGTCGGGGATGCCCAGGCCGGTGCCCACGCGGCGGAACACGTCGTAGAGCTCGTGCCGCTCATCGGCGGTCAGCGGGCGCGCGAAGGCATCATGCGCGCGCTCGGAGTAGTCGATGAGCATGTACAGCACGTCGCGGTGGGCCCAGTCCGGGATCTGCTGGCCCCGCTCGTGCTCCACCGCCTCGTGCACGGCGCGGATGCGCGCCAGTGTGCGCGCGGCGGTCGCCGCGTCGGCGAAGACGATCCCCTGCGCATAGCCGGCCGTCGAGAAGAGCCGGCCGATGGGGTCCGCCGGCAGCTTGCCCGTGAAGAACAGCCAGTCGACGGCGCGGTTGAGCGCGAACTCGGCGGCGGACCCGGCGAAGACCAGGAGCACCATGTCTCCATCGCCCCAGATTCTCCGCACGATGGAATCCTGATCGACGAAATCGGCCGCAGGTTCCCCGGTGCAGGCACCTCCGGAGGCAACGCACCCAGGCGCCCGTGCCCCGAGGCGATCCACCTGCCACGGGCGGGTAGATTCCTCACTCGTTCCTCGTTCGGAATGACAGCACGCGGACGCCGTGGATACGCGTCCGCTGCCGGATTGGGATTCAGCTCTCATTGTCCAGCTCCTTCACGTTTCCGAACCGCTCCAGGCCGATCAGCAGCAGATAGGCGTCGATGCCTCTGTCGGACGGCTCCTTGGGCACCGTCACCGTGCGGTCCTCGTCTGCGGCGCCCGGTTGGGCGCCCACCCGCCACGGCTGGCTTCCAACTCCTGGATGGCCCGCGCGCAGGGCCACAGCAGCACGGCACCGCCAATCCCAAAGGCGCAGTCGATCAGCCGCCAGTAGAACGGGATCTCCCGCACCGCGCCGGCAATGAGGGCCAGCGGGATGATCCCCGCGCACGCGATCAGGCCGAACGTGACCACCCAGCGGTTCCGCACGGGATCGCGGTACGGACCCACGAACGCCACGGCGATCACCAGGTGGGCGAACGCGAGCCAGTCGGTGCCGTAGGCCAGGAACGGATACCGGGCGTCCGTCTCGATCAGCGCGTCGCGCACGGTGACGAGCCACCGGAGCACGCTGGCGACCTCGTCGGGCCGCGTCCCGGGGCCGGCGCCGAGCGCGCCCGTCAGCCACCGGAGCTCCGTCACCAGCGGGAAGGCCGTCACCCCGCTGGCGACCAGCCCCGCGATGAACAGCAGGAGCAGCCAGCGCACGCGCCGTTCGAGCTGCTCCGTCCGACGGATCCCCTCAGCCCTCAATCTCCACCTCCTCCATTGTGTCGAAGCGCTCCAGGCCGATGAGCACGAGATTCGCCTCGATGCCGTGCGTGGGACGGCTTCCAGAGCGTGTTCAAGAATCTCTTCCCGCGCTTGATTTCCTGAGGGAGGCGCCGCCGAAACCCTTCTCTCGACTGGATCCATGGCGCCGACCGAAGGATCTAGCCCGCATTACCGAGGGGCTGGCAATGCGGCGGAAGGCCTGCCCCCGGTTGCGCGGAGTAGATCCTTCGGTCGCGCGCAAAGACCTGTGCACGTTGAGGTTGCCCGCGTGCGCTCCCTCAGGAAATCAAACGGATGTTTATAGGTCGGGCGAAATCTTAAACACACCGTCAGGTACCTTCACCGTGATGGTCGGCCCGCCGGAGCGGCACCCTCGGAGATCCGCGGTGCGCGGACCGGCGGCGGGCGCTAGGTTGGTGCGCACAGAGCGCCGCGGGCGGCGCACCCGGGCTCGAGGGGCGCTGCGACGGACCCTCCGGTCCGCCACGCTCGATCCCGGCCGCTGAGCAAGGGCGCCCTTCCCTGGCGGGAGGGATTGCCATGCAGGTACGCGTGGTCGGCCGGGTCGCGGCGCTGTGGCGCTATCCGGTCAAATCGATGGGAGCCGAGCCGCTCGATGGCGCCGATGTCTCCTGGCACGGCGTGGCGGGCGACCGGCGCTGGGCGTTTGTCCGCGACGGAATGGAGCGCAGCGGGTTCCCGTGGCTCACCATCCGGGAACTCCCGGAGATGGGGCTGTATCGTCCCCGGTTCGCCGAGCCCGGGCGGCCGGATGGTTCCGCCACCCTGGTCCGCACGCCGGGCGGCACCGAGGTGGACGTCGTGGACCCCGCGCTGGCCGCCGAGCTGGGGCATGGAGTGCGGGTCATCAAGCAGGATCGCGGCATCTTCGACACCTTTCCTCTCTCCCTCCTCACCACGCAGACCCTGGCGGGCCTCGGCGCCCTGGTCGGCGCTCCGCTCGACGTGCAGCGCTTCCGTCCCAACCTGCTGATCGACGCGCCGGACGGCGGACCGTTTCCCGAAGACGACCGGGTGGGATCGATTCTGCGCATTGGGCACGCTCGCATACGCGTAGACAAGCGCGACGGGCGCTGCGTCATGGTCAACGTCGATCCGGCCACGAGCCGGCGCGACCCGGCGGTACTGCGCGCGATTGCCCGGGAGCGCAGCGCCTGCCTGGGCGTCTACGGCTCCATCGTGCAGCCGGGCAGCGTCCAGGCCGGTGACGAGGTCGCGCTGGAGCGTTAGCCTCGCTCGCCCATGGCACGCACGGCATCGCAGGGGCGGCATCAGGGGCGGCACCGGGGCACGTCCGCGTGGATGCGCTCGATCCGCACCCTCAGCCCTCGATCTCCACCTCCTCCACGTTGTCGAACCGCTCCAGGTCGATCAGCAGGAGGTAGGGGTCGATGCCGGCGTCGGACGGCCGTTTGGGCACCGTCACGGTGAGGGTCTGCGGGCCGGAGCGGATGCGGTGGCTGCGCAGGTACAGCGTCTCGCCGAAGTCCGCACCCTGTCCGGTGGGGGCAAACACGCCGACCGGGATCCACTCGTCCATCGCCACCTCCGTCTCCTTGCCCGCGGGGTCCACGGTCACCTTGCGGGCCTTGATCCGCAGCGTCACCTCCCACGCGCCCGCCGCCGTCTGCTTCGCGGAGGCGCGCTCCGTTGCCAGCTCCCAGAAGGTGTTGGCCGCGAACAGGTCCTGCAGCAGGTACCGCAGCGAGTCCGGCGTGACCGCCTGCAGTTCGCGGTACAGGTCCATCGACGTCGCCCCGGGGAGGGATGCCGTGCGGTGCGGCTCGATCACGCGCCGGAACGCGAGGTTCACGCGCTGCTCGCCCATGTACTCGCTCATGGCGAAGAGCGCGGAGGGGCCCTTGCGGTAGGCGGCGTACGGGTCCAGCGCCCGCAGCAGCGGCGCCGACTGGCGGATGGGCGGGATGGGGCCCGGCTGCCGGAAGAACCGCCGCAGCCGCTCCAGGTGCTCACGCCCGTACGTCTCTTCCACCGCCCCCATCGCGGCGTACCACGCGAAGCTTTCCGACAGCAGCGGGGCGCCCTCGGCATAGGCGTGGGGCACCTGCCACTGGTGCGCCATCTCGTGCGCGATGACCGCGAACGGCATGTCCAGCCCCCGCGGATCACCCCCGGGATTGTAGCGGGAGAACCCTTCCGTGTAGTCGATGGTGGTCGCCTCGGCGTGCGCGCCCATCCCGCGGCCGGGGTTCTCCACCAGCCGGATGACGGGGCCATGCGGGTACGGGCCGAACGCGCGGGTGTTGTAGTCCAGCGATGCGCGGACGCTTCGGAGCATGCGCTGCAGGTTGGCCGCGTGCGCCGGGTGATGGTAGACCTGGATGGTCACGGGCTCCCCGCCGCCCGCCGGGGTCCAGCGCTCCTCGTGCACGGCGTACCGCGCGGAGAAAAAGGAGTACGAGCCGATGCGCGCCTCCGTCGCGTAGTGGAAGTAGCGGCGCCCGCCCTCCGTCCACGCGCGGCGCAGGGTCCCTGGCGCCACGGCGACCTGGTCCGCGTCCGTCCCGATCACCGCCTCGAAAGCGATGCGCTCGCGGGTGGACATCGATTGGCCGGTGATGTCCTGTCCCGCTTCCGCGTCGGCGAGCGTGGGGACGAGGGCGCGCGCGGCCAGCCCGTTCGCGCGCCGCTCACCGGGCTTCAGGAGCTCGCGCGCGGCCTGGTAGCCGATGGCGGGGAGCACGTCCTGGCTGCGGAAGTAGGTGCTGGCTTCCGTCACCGAGAGCACCGGGTCGAACGCGCCGTTGCGGAAGCCGCGCGGCGCGTGGTGCACCGTGAAGCTCAGCCGTAGCGAGTCGCCGGGCTGCAGCGGCGTCCCCAGCGCGTAGACGTGGTGCCACAGGCCGTCCTCCGCGTTCACCCGCCGGGCCGGCCGGTCGAAGGTGACGGCCGTGGTGCGGACGCTCGGGGCGGGGGCCAGGTGGATGGTGCCGATGGGCGCCGCGGTGTTGTTTACCAGGTGGTAGGTGCCGCGGATCTCCGCCGCCCGGCGCCGGGGATGGATGTCCACGCGCAGCTGCGCCTCCGCCAGGCGCGGCTGCGGCACGTCCGCGTACCGCCCGTAGCGCCGCTCGTACTCCGCGCGCACTTCCAGCACGCCGGCGGCGCTCCGGTAGGTGTTTAGCACGTTGGTGTTGTAGAAGATGAAGCCGCCCAGCCCCAGCACGAGCCCCGCCGCCGCCGCGCCGAACACGATGGTGCCGCGCGTGAAGCGGCCGCGCGCCAGCCGCAGCCGTACCCGCGCGCCCCGCTCCAGCCCCCGCACCCAGAGCAGCCGCGCCACCACGGCCAGCAGCAGCGCCCACGCGGCCCAGTACAGCATGAACCACCGCCACGGCCCCAGCGACGGGCCGAACCCGCGCATGTCCGTGTAGTACCAGTCCGGCGCGGCGCCGTAGACCAGCAGCTTGTGCCCGATCCCCAGCTGCCCGGCGAAGAGGATGAATGCGTAGACGATGAGCGCCGCGAAGTGGCCCACGTACTTCTGGCTGACCAGCCCCTGCACCACCAGGGCGAGCGCGGCAAAGAGCAGGTACTGCGGCAGCTGGAGCCCGAACAGCACCTTCACGTACAGGCCCATCTCGAACCTGTGATAGTCCAGGCTCAGCTGGATGAGGATGCCGATCATCATCAGCACGGCCATCCACACGGCGAGCACCCCGCCCAGCCCCAGGAACTTGCCCAGGAACGGGACCCATTCCGGCACGGGCGCCGCGTCCGTGATCTCGCCCAGGCCCGCCTCGCGCTCCCGCCACACCAGCTCGCCGCCCCACAGCAGCGTGAGCATGGGGATGATCACCCAGACGGTGAAGGGGTTGGTGAGCGACGCAGTGAGGAAGGAAAGGACGTACTCCGTCCGGGGCAGCAGGGGCGTGCCCTGGTCCTGCATGTGCTCCGGCAGGACCATCACCGCGATCACGGCCATGGGGACGGTGACGATCAGCCCGCCGCGGCTCCTGGCGATCACGCGGAACGACGTCCACGCGATGTCCATCACCTGCCGCGCGCGCGTCGCCCAGCCGAACGTCTGCGGGACCCGCGGGACGGAAATGGGGCCCCGCGCCAGCTCGCCGCCCGCGGGCGTGGGCGCGTGCGCGTCGCGGCGGCGAAGGAAGCGGCTCCACCACGGGCGCACGGCCAGGTGCTCGAACCGAAAGCGCGCCCAGGTGAACGCGAGCGCGGCCACGGCGATGCCGAACCACAGCAGGCGGCTCCGCAGCAGGGCGCCCTCCAGCCCGATCAGCCGCGTGCTCTTTTCGATCGGCGTCCAGCCCAGGGTCATGTCGACGATGGTCAGGTGCGCGAACGCATCCAGCAGCACCGCCAGCGCCTGGTTTTCCAGGAAGTACATCACCGCGAAGATTCCGCCGTACACCACGCCGAAGAGCATTACGCTCCCCACGTAGCTCGCCACGGAGCGGCGGCCCAGCGTGGCCCACGCGAACTGCACCGCCGCGCCCAGAAAGGCGTTGGGCAGGGCGAGAAAGGCAAAGGCGGTCAGGTACGCCGCGGGCCGGAATGGACCGATGATCTGGGCATCCACGCCGGACGCGTAGACGGCGAGCACCACGCCCAGGGGCACGGCCAGCAGGATCAGCGCGTTGATGGCCAGGACGGCGAGGAACCGTCCTCCCAGGTACTCGGCCTTGCGGACGGGCGCGGTGTAGGTGAGGGGGTGCATCCCCGTCTCCACGTCGCGCGCCGCGATCTCGCCGGCCACGCCCGCGGCCACCAGCAGCCAGAACAGGCCGCAGAAGACGGTGGCGACGGCGATGATGTACGGCGAGTTGAGGTAGAAGTCGGCGTACAGCGCGTCCGTGACGACGTTTTCGCGGATGAACAGGAACGCGACGACGGCAAGCGCGGCGAACGGCAGCCAGGTGGAAAGGCGGCGTACCTGGTAGGCGAACTCGAAGCGGAAGATCCCCAGGAGCTTCACGCCGCCACCTCCAGCTGCCCGCGGCGCCGGCCGATGTGGCCCGCCATGGTGCTGAAGTACACGTCCTTCAGGTCCGGCTCGGCGGGCTCCCAGCCGGCGCCGGGGTGCGTGCCGCCGTACACGTTCACCACGGTGCGCCCGCCCAGCAGCCTGGTGGAGATCACCGCGTGCTCCCGCTCCACCCCGTCCAGCGCGCCCTTGTCGATCACGCTGCGCCAGATCCGCCCCTTCATCTCGTCGATGGCCCCGAGCGGCTCGGCCTCCAGCAGGATCTCGCCCCGGTCGATGATCGCCATCCGCGTGCACAGCTCGGAAACGTCCTCCACGATGTGCGTGGAGAGGATGACCGCGCTGTTCTCGCCCAGCGCGCTGAGCAGGTTCAGAAAGCGCACGCGCTCGGCCGGATCCAGCCCCGCCGTCGGCTCGTCCACGATCAGCAGCTTCGGGTTGCCCAGCAGCGCCACCGCCACGCCGAAGCGCTGCCGCATGCCGCCGGAGTATCCGCCCAGCTTCTGCCTGCGCACCTCCCACAGGTTGGTCTGCCGCAGGAGCGCCTCCACCACTTCCTTGCGCGCCCGCCGCTCGCCGATGCCCTTGAGCAGCGCGAAGTGGCTTAGCAACTCCTCCGCGTTCACCCTGGGATACACGCCGAACTCCTGCGGCAGGTAGCCCAGCGTCTGCCGCACCGCGTCCTTCTGCCGCACGACGTCCAGGTCGCCCAGGTGGATGGTGCCCGCGTCCGGCTCCTGCAGCGTGGCCAGGATGCGCATGAGCGTGGACTTGCCGGCGCCGTTGGGACCCAGCAGGCCGTACATCCCCGCCGGGATGGTGAGCGTAACGTCCTTGAGCGCCTGCACGCCGTTGGGATACGTCTTGGATACGTCGCGAATCTGCAATTCCATGGCTGGCTGTCTTCCGCGGATGCCGTGTGGAGAACGGGGCAGGTTCATCGATCCGGGCGTACCGGTTTCCTGCTCACCAAGTACTTTACATCACAAAGGTCATCCGCGCAAGGATTCACCGGCGGGGTCGTTCCGCGGATGCGGGGGATCCTGAAAAGAATAAGCGTACCGAGGAACGGAGTTGCCCTATTCTCTGATTTGATTATGCATTCATGCTTCAAGGAAGTCCTCACACAGGGGGAAAGAGGTCACGGGGAGCAGTTCCAGTTTCCTCTTTTCTCGCGACCTCCGTGTCCTCCGCGTGAGCCATCTTTTAAGCTGGAGTGCACACGCAAACCGAGAATCTGGTATTAATACCAAATCCTGCGATTCATTGTGCAGACGGAGCTCTACCGCCGTTCTCCGTGACCTCTTTCCCCCTGTGTGCGAATGCTGTTGCTGTTCTCGCTTCGTTTCAATGCAGAGCAAAGCTGCCGGAATCCGATCACTGAGGCCACTGCCGCATCGAAAACTGCTTCGGCTAATCCGATTTAGAATGTAATGTTCCATCTCTGGTCAATTCCATTCAGTTAAATCTTTCATACAGAACACTTGCTATCCGAAGGGACGGCCTCTATCGTCCGAGCACGACGATGCAGCGGCTGGACCTCGCCGCCGGCAGGGCGGCGGCGGTAAAACGGTTGCGCGGGATCGCCGCCGGAATGAAATTGGAAGGGAAGCTTCCGAATTCGGTCGGGGCGCCGGTCCGGGCGCCCCGCCATCACGTGAGGCGCGGTTGGCGTTACGTGCCGGCAGCTCAAGGGTGAACCGCCGATGCGCAAGATCAACACGGGAACGTTCCGGCGTGCCACACGGTCCACGCCGCGCGAAATCAATCGCAAGATCGTCCTGAACCTGGTACGCGAGCACCAGCCGCTGTCGCGCGCGGACCTCGCGCGGCGCATGCACGTGGGGCGCGGGATGATTACCCAGCTGGTGGAGGGGCTCATCACCGACGGCGTGCTCTTCGAGGGCGCGGTGGTCAACGCGCCGCGTGGCCGCAAACCCACGCTGCTGCACGTGCGCACGCGCGACCAGTTCTGCATTGCCGTGGACGTGCGGTTCGCGCGCACCTGCGTGGCGCTCACGGACCTCGACGGCCGGCAGATCGCCCTGGAATCGTTTCCCACCGAGCTCGATCCCGACGCGCTGGTCGCCGAGCTTTCGCGACACGTGAACCGGCTGCTGCAAAGCCACGGGATCAGCGAGTGCGAGGGAATCGGCATGGTGGTGCCGGGGATGATCCACCGGCGCACGGGGCACATCCTGAACTCGCCGCAGCTGGGCTGGCGCGGCGTGGAGATCCGGGAAAAGCTGGCGGCGGGGACGGGGCTGCGCGTGTTCATCGAGAACGCGCCCATCGCCTGCGCCCTGGCGCACATGTGGCTGCCGCCGTTCGGCAGCGGCGAGCCGGACAACTTCGTGTACGTGACCGTGTCCGACGGCGTGGGCGTGGGCGTGGTGGAAGACGGCGAGGTGTTCCGCGGCCACGGCGACACGGCCGGCGAGTTCGGCCACCTGCCGCTGTCGCTGGACGGGCCGCGCTGCATGTGCGGACTGCGCGGGTGCTGGGAGGCGTACACCAGCAACGTGGCCACCATGGCGCGCTACTTCGGCCTGGACGCCTCCGTGCCGGAAGGGCGCGAGCGGCTGCGGCTGAGCGGGTTCACCATGGAGGACCTCATCACCCGCGTGCGCGGCGGCGACGCCAAGGCCCGCGCGGCGCTGGAGGAGACGGGGCATTACCTGGGGCTGGGCCTGGCCGGCGTGGTGACGGCGCTGAGCCCGGCGCGCATCCTGATCGGCGGCGAGATCACGGGCGCATGGGACCTGATCCAGGACATCGTGGCCCAGCGCATCCGCGACCGCACGCTCACGGCGGCCGCGGCGGCTACCCCCGTGTCCGCCGTCCCCCTGCAGAACGAGTCGCCGCGGCTGCGCGGGGCCACGGCGCTGCTGGTGGCGCGCAAGTTCGCCGCGCCCCGAGTGGCCTGAGAAGGGGGAAGGGCCCTCCCCCGGGCCTCGCTTGAGGCCCTCCCCCGGCCTCGCCCAGGCTCGTCCACCCCCTCCCGCGAACTGCGCGGGAGGGGGTGTACACTTCTACGGGGTGTCGTCGTGGAAGCAGGCTGTCGATCGTAGCGCAGTTCTCCCCCTCCCTGCGAGAAGGGGGCCGGGGGGAGGGGCTCCCCGCCGTGCAGGGAGCCGCCATCGCGCACGACCCGCCTCCGCCGTTGCCGTTCCCCCTGTCCCCTGTCCCCTGTCCCCTGTCCCCTGTCCCCTGTCCCCCGTAACCCGTCCCCTGTCCCCTGTCCCCCGCAGTTCCCCCGATTGACTCCGCCCGCGCCCCACGCGAAATTATCCGCATGACGCAAACCAGTCGCAACGCACAGGGAGACACCGTGTTGCTCGATACGGATGCGGGTGTGCAGGCGGCGCTCGCCGGGGCGGCGGCAAGGGTCCACGCGGGCGGACGCATCACCACGGACGAGGCGCGGCTGCTGTGGGAGCACGCGTCGGACGACGAGCTCAAGTCGCTCGCCGGGGCCGTGCGCGCCCGCTACCACGCGCCGGACCGCGCCACCTACATGGTGATGCGCATCATCAACTACACCAACGTGTGCGTGGCGCAGTGCGACTACTGCGCCTTTTACGTGCTTCCCAACCAGGACGGCGGCTACGTCCTGTCGCGGGAGGACGTCTTCGCCAAGATCGACCATCTGCTGCAGCTCGGCGGCGACCTGGTGGCCTTCAACGGCGGCTTCAATCCCAAGCTGCCGCTGCACTACTACGCGGATCTGTTCTCCGCCGTCCGCGCGCGCTATGGCGACCAGGTGGAGTTCTATGCGCTCACCATCGCCGAGTTCATGTACCTGGCGGACCGCGCCAAGCTCTCGCACCACCAGGCGGCCGAGGCGCTGCGCGACGCGGGGGTGTTCTGGATCACGGGCGGCGGATCGGAGATCCTCACGGAAGACTTCCGGAAGCGCCACGCCAAGTTCAAGTACACCGTGCGCGAGTACTTCCAGGCCCAGCGCGCCATCGTGGAGACGGGGATGCGCACCACGGCGACGATGGTGATCGGCTTCGACGAGACGCTGGACGAGCGGCTGGAGCACCTGGAGCGCACGCGCGCCTTTCAGGACGACTGTATCCAGGACGGCTGGGACGGCCTGTTCTCCTTCCTGTGCTGGACGTACAAGCCGTACGGCACGGCGCTGGGCGGGCGGGAGATCACGCCGCGCGAGTACTGGCGCCACATGGCGCTCTGCCGCATCTACCTGGACAACGTCAAGCACTTTCGCACCTCGGTCCTCACGCAGAACGAGGACGCGTTCCGGGCGCTGGAGTTCGGCGCGGACGACTTCGACCTGCCGCTGGAGGACGAGGTGACGCAGAAGGCGGGCGCCACCATCGACACGGACATGGACCGGCTGCTCTCCGTGGCGCGCGGGCTGGGCTACCAGGTGGAGTACCGCCACGCGGAGCGTCCCCCGGCACTGGCCGCCACCGCGTGAGCGGCATGCTGGACGAGGTGCTGGACCTCTTCGGCTGGGCGCCGACCCCGCGGCCCCGGCCGAAGTCGTCTGCCGGGGGGGCGCACCCCCGCACGCCGTCGGAGCCGGCCCGGCTGGATCCCCCGCCGCCGCAAAAGGCCGCGCCGCGGCCGGAGCCCGTGCTGCGCGCGCCGTCCGGGCGCTCGGAGGCGGACACGCTGGCCGTGATCGGGCGGGTTACGCCGCAGTTCTACAAGGTGGTGTACACGCGCAACCGGCGGATCATGGCCTCCGCGGCGGAGCGGGGGCGGGCCCTGCGGCTAAACGTGGCGTTCGCGGAGGCGCCTGAGGACGTGCTGATGGCCGTGGGGCGATTGTTCACGGGCCGCGACGCCCGCACGCGCACCCGGGCCAAGGCCGTGGTGCGCGCGTTCATCAACGGCATTCCGGCGGATTCTGCCGTGCCGCGCCGCCGCCCCCGCGTGCGGCAGGTAGAGCCCGGCGACGAGCGGCACCTGGAGCGGCTGCGCGAGGAGTTCCGGCGGGTGAACGCGGAGCGGTTCGGCGGAGCGCTGCCGGAGGTGCCGCTGTTCCTGAGCGGGCAGATGCGGCGGCGCAACGGCCACTTCTGCAGCAGCCCGCTGGAGATCGTGATCTCGCGCAAGCTGTGCACGCACGCCACCCACGGCGAGGCGGAGCACACCCTGCGGCACGAGATGATCCACCTGTGGCAGCACGTGGAGGGCCACAAGCCGGACCACGGGGCGGACTTCCGCGCCTGGGCCAAGCGCCTGGACGTGCACCCCCGCGCCACCCGCCGCGTCAGCTGGAAGAACCAGGCGGGGCGGGGGTGAGGGGGCGGAGGCGAGATGGAGGAGCCGGGTTCCGTCCTGAGCGGCTAAAGCCGCCGCTGGGAATGCGATAAGCCCTGTCTCGCGCTGACGCGCTCTGCGAACAGGGCTTCAACTGCTCTACCAATCGGCTCTGCTTTCGTTCGAGGTTGGCCGATGGAGCAGGAGCCGGCCTCGCAGTCCGCGAAGGCGGACTTCGCGATTTTCCAGCGGCGAATTCATTCGCTCCGGACGGGACCGGCATTCGTGTCGATCAATCGGCCCGGAGCTGATCTACACCATCTTCATGCGCGCCGCGGCTTTGATGGCAGCGCGATTCAGGCAGGGCTGAGTGAGCAATCCCTACGAATCGGACCTGGAGCTGGCCATCCACGCGGCGCGTGCGGCGGGCGAATCCATCATGCGCGCGTTCCGGGTGGAGCAGGAGGTGCGCTACAAGTCCGCGGACCAGCCGGTCACCGAGGCGGACCTGGCCGCCGACCGCATCCTCCATCGCATTCTCCTGGGCGAGCGGCCCGACTACGGCTGGCTGTCGGAAGAGACGGCGGACTCGCCGGAGCGGCTCAAGCGCGCGCGGCTGTGGGTGGTGGATCCCATCGACGGCACCAACTCGTTCGTGGCGTGGCGGCCGGAGTTCGCCGTCTGCGTGGGACTGGTGGACGCGGGCCGCGCCGTCGCGGGCGTGGTGCACAATCCCGTCACGGGCGAGATGTTCAGCGCGGTGGAGGGCGGAGGCGCGTTCTGCGACGGCGCGCCCATCCGCGTGTCGGGCGCGGGGCCGGCGGAGTCGCCGCGCATGGTGGCGTCGCGCTGGGAGATGAAGCGCGGCGAATTCGATGCGTTCGCGGCGGACTGGCGGGTGGAGCCGCTGGGGAGCACGGCGTACAAGATGTGCCGCGTGGCGCAGGGCGGGGCGGAGGGGTTCGTCTCGCGCGGGCCCAAGGCGGAGTGGGACGTGGCCGCGGCCGTCGTCATCGTGCAGGAGGCGGGCGGGCGCGCCACGCGGCTGGACGGCTCCCCCGCGGAGTTCAACCGGCCCGAGCCGCAGTGGCGCGGCATCGCCGTCAGCAACGGGCTCGTGCACGACGAGCTCCTGCGCCTCGCCGCGCTCGGCGCGTAGGCGGATCCGCATCCGCCCCTTGATGAACGCGGCCCGCGACTGGATCTCTGGTCGCGGGCCGCTGTGTATCTGATTCCGCCGGCGACCGGGTGCGGCGAGCGATTGAAGTCGCGGCATCGCGGCTACAACCTCACGCTGTCCGCCTCCGCGGACACCAACCACGATCCTCCACCCGGTTGATTTCCTGAGGGAGCGCACGCCGGTAATATCAGCGCGCATCGGGCTTTGTGCGCGACCGAAGGATCTACCATCCCGTGCATGGCCGCCGCTCCCGTGCACCGGCTCCGCGTCTGCACGACCGTGAAAGCCCGTGCAGAGTAGCGGCCGTCGAGCACGGGCGAGTAGATCCTTCGGTCGGCGCCAGGGATCGCGCACGGGGACGGGAACGGCGGCGCCTCCCTCAGGAAATCAAGCAGGGGCACCATCGACCCACGGGGGCCCAGGATCGGCGGGCGCCTCCCTCAGGAAATCAAGCAGGGGCACCATCGACCGCACGGGGCCCAGGATCGGCGGGCGTCTCCCTCAAGAAATCAGCGGCGCCAGGGATCGCGCATGGGACAGGATCGGCGGCGCCTCCCTCAGGAAAGCAAGGGTCTATGCGGGTTCCCGCCGTCAATCCTCCTGGCGGGCGGGGGCGGAGGTGCCGGCGCGGGCGGCCTCCTCGGCGGCGCCCGCCAGCAGGCGTTCGCGTTCGGGACCGTCGATCAGCCGCCCGTTGGCCACCACGGCGTGGATGCGCATGGTGTTGTGGATGTCCTCCAGCGGATTGGCATTCAGCACCACCAGGTCCGCCATCCGCCCCGCCCGCACGCTCCCCATGGAATCCGCCGCATCCAGGTAGAGGGCGGGGTTCAGGGTGGCCGTGCGGAGCGCCTCCAGGGGCGTCAGGCCGGCCATCTCCACCAGCAGCCACATCTCCTCGTGCAGCGTGGAGCCGGCGTAGACGAACGGCTCGTCGCTGGCGTCCGTCCCGGCCAGCATCCGCACGCCGGCCGCATGGGCGATACCCACGGCGCGCGCCTGCAGCTGCTGGATGCGTCGGTCGTCGTCCGTCTGCGGACGTACCCCTTCGCGCCAGCGCTGCGCCAGCGCGGTAGGCACGAAGCGCATCCGCGGATCGTCCGCGAACCGTGGTTCCGCGCGGGCCCCGCGCAGCTGCGTGAGCGTGGGGGTGAGCCAGGTGCCGTTGCGGGCGAGCCTGTCGTGCAGGCCGCGGCAGGCCGCCGGGTCGGGGTCAATCGCGGAGACGGCCCGCAGCCGGCCCAGCGCGGCCTGCACGGAATCAGCCGGGGCGCCGGAGGTCCGCGCGGCCAGGAACGCCGCCAGCGCCTGCGGCCCGCCGGGGATGCATTCCAGGAAGAACGGGTCGCTCACGTGCTCGATGCTGCGCTGCCCCGCGTCGCTCGCCTCGGCGGTGGTGATGGACCAGGGCACGTGGCCGGCGAACGTCATCCCCCGCAGCCTGGCCTGGCGGGCAATGGAGTAGTACGCCTCGCGCGACAGCCTGTTGTATACCTTGAGGAAGTCGAAGCCCAGCGCGCGCATGCTGTCCACGGCCGTGGCGGCGGCGGCGGAATCGGCCACGCCGTAGCCGTGGCGCCAGTTGGGGGGCACGCCGTCCAGCATGGGGCTGGAGAACACGATGTGTGGCGCCACGGCACCCGGCCGTCGCGCCTCGGCCCGCCAGTACTGCAGCGTGTCCAGGTAGCTTCCCATCTCGCGCACGCCGGTTACGCCGTGCGCCAGGAACAGCGGCCAAAAGTGCCGCGCCCGGCCTTCGCGCGAGGTGTGGACGTGCATGTCCCACAATCCCGGGATCACGTAGCGCCCGGGCGCGTCCACCACCCGCGCGCCGACGGGGATGCGCGCTTGCGCCGCCGGGCCCGTCCAGGTGATGCGGTTTCCGTCGATGAGCACGGTGTGGTCGGCGCGCAGCCCGCCGCTGTCCACGTCCACGATGGTGACGTGCGTCAGCGCCAGCCGCTCCTGCTGCGCCGCGGCCGGCAGGGCACCGGCAAGGGCGAGGCAGGCGCAGAGCAGGATACGCGATCGGCTCATGGGGCGGTCCTTGGTGGTGGGGCTCGGTGGATCACGGATTCGTGCGCGGGACGTACACGATTACGGGCCGGTGCCCGCGCGCGCAAGGAATCGTCGCGAAACAGGAGCGGATGTGGGTGCGCGGAGAACTCCGGAGAGGACAACGGATTGAAAATCACACAGAGGAACAGGGGGAACAGAGGAACTTCCGTCGTACTCTATTACCCCTGTTCCTCTGTTCCTCTGTGTGCGATTGCTGTTCTCATTCTGTTCTCCGCGTCCTCCGCGCTCTCCGCGTAAGGCCACTCTTAGAACGTTGTGTGCACACTCAATTCGGATATCCGGTATGAGACAAAGTTTTTGTTTTCTCGGGATTCGGTATGAGACGCGTGCGGTGGGATGAGCGATGCAGAACGGCCCGCGACCGAATGCCGGTCGCGGGCCGTTTTTCGCTGCCGATGCAAAGACGTCAGGGCAGGCTGCCGCCGGGGAGCAGGATGGCGATGGCGCCCTGCTGGTGGTTCAGGCCGAAACGGGTCTGCGTTGGGGCATGCAGTCGTGGATGTGCTTGCGGCGGATGGAGATCAGCCGATCGCTTGGTCGGCGAGGCGGTCCAGGTCGGGGCCGGTAATGCGGTGGACGGTCCAGTCGTCCATGGGCTGTGCACCGAGCGAGCGGTAGAAGCGGAGGGCGGACTCGTTCCAGTCCAGCACCCACCACTCCAGCCGGCCGCAGCCCCGCTCGCGCGCCAGCCGGGCCAGGTGCGCCAGCAGCGCGCGTCCCGCGCCGCGGCCGCGCGCCTCCGGGCGGACGTACAGGTCTTCCAGCCAGATGCCGGGCTGCGCCAAAAACGTCGAGTAGTTGTGGAAGAAGAGGGCGAACCCCAGCGGCTCGCCGTCCGCCTCCGCGATCACCACCTCGGCCGCCGGCCGCGCGCCGAACAGCGTGTCGCGCAGCCGGTCCTCCGTGGCGACCACCTCGTGCAGCAGCCGCTCGTAGTCCGCCAGCTCGCGGATGAAGCGCAGGATCAGCGGGACGTCCGCCTCCGCGGCGGGGCGGATCCGCAACGGGCTCACCGCCGCGCCGTTCACGCCGGATCGTCCTGGTACCGCGCGGGGAACGCCCGCTGCGAGGCATCCAGCCGCCGCGCGCGGACGGCCTCCAGCGATTCGAAGAGGGTGATGAACTGTTCCCAGAACTCGTTCCGGGGCTCGTCGCGGCCGGGCACGAAGTCGCATAGCTGCATGATCGCGCGGACGAGCGCGCGCTCCTCCTCGTCCGGCGGCAGCTCGCCCCACGCCGCCATCTCTTCCGGCGTGTGGACGGTGCCGTGCTCCTCCACGTGCGCGCGCATGGACGGCATCGGCTCGTCTCCGTCCGCGCCGCACAGGTCGCAGCCGACCCCCTTGCGGTAGGCGGGCACGCCGCAGCACGCGCACTCCACCCAGGGCACGCGGTCCCGCGGGTGCAGGATGCGCTCGAAGTCGCGCCGCCAGTAGGCCAGCGTGCGCACGGGCTCGGGGAAGCGTTCCATCAGGTGAGCCGCCGGAGGGGCGCCCCGTGCACGGTCCACGCCGTTGCCACGGCGCCGGCGCAGAGGGCGATGAAAATACCGATGAGCACGATTCCAATCATACGTTCACCCGCGCTCCATCCACCGCGACATCAGGCTGGCGATCCGGCGCATCCGGGGCCCGTACGGCGGATAGTAGAGCGGTGACAGGCTCCAGCGGCCGGCGTGCAGCACGGCGCGCTCGTGGCTGAAGGCGCGAAACCCCGCGTGGCCGTGGTAGCTGCCCTGCCCGCTCTCCCCCACGCCGCCGAACGGCAGGTCGGGATTGGCCAGGTGGCAGATGACGTGGTTCACGATGGTCCCGCCCGCCGTCGTCCCACGGACCACCCGTTTGGTTACGCCTTTGTCGCGGGCGAAGATGTACAGCGCCAGGGGCTTGGGCCGCGCGTTGACGAACGCCAGCGCCTCGTCCAGCGAGCGCACGGGGAGCACGGGGAGGATGGGCCCGAAGATCTCCTCGCGCATCACGGGCGCGTCCGGCCGCACGTTCGTCAGGAGGGTGGGCGCGATGTAGCGGTCCGCCGCGTCCGTTCCGCCGCCGGCGACGATCGTCGCGCCGTCCGCCAGCGTTTGCTGCAGCGCGTCCGCCAGCCGCCGAAAGCCGCGGTCGTCCACGATGCGGGCGAAGTCCTCGCTGGCCCGCGGCCCCTCGTCGCCCGCGCCGTAGAAGCGGTTGATGGCCCGGGTCGCGGCGTCCAGGAACGCGGGCACGTCGGCCTCGTGCACGAGCACGTAGTCGGGGGCCACGCACGTCTGCCCGGCGTTGACGAACTTGCCCCAGACGATGCGCTCCGCCGCCTGCGCCACGTCCGCCGAGCGGTCCACGATCGCCGGCGACTTGCCGCCCAGCTCCAGCGTGACGCTGGCCAGGTGGTCCGCCGCGGCGTGCATCACCTTGCGGCCCACGGCGGTGGAGCCCGTGAAGAAGAGGTGGTCAAAGGGCAGCTCCAGCAGCGCGTCGGCCGCGTCCACGCCGCCCAGCACGATGCCCACCTCGTCTTCCGGGAACACGTCCGCCACGATGCGCGCCATCACGGCCGAGGTGGCAGGCACCTTTTCCGACGGCCGGACGATGCACACGTTGCCCGCCGCCACGGCCGCGGCGAGCGGGCTGAACAGGAGCTGGAAGGGGTAGTTCCACGGCGCCAGGATGAGCACCTGCCCGCGCGGCTCGTGGACCACGCGGCTGCGGGTGCCGGCCAGCAGCGGCGTGGTGGGCACGCGGCGCGGCGCCATCCACCGGCGCAGGTGCTTGATGGTGTGCGCGATCTCGCCCAGCACCAGCTGGATTTCCGTGATCTCGAACTCCGTGGCGGACTTGCGGAAGTCTGCCCACACGCCGTCGTACAGCGCCTGGCGGTGCTCCAGGATGGACGTCCGCAGCCGCCGCAGCCGCTCGATGCGCTCCGCCGCGCTCGTCCCCGCCATCCGCCACCGCGCGCCCCGCTGCAGCTCGAAGAGCCGGCGTGCGTGCGCGATCTGCTCCGCGTCGTCGCTCGTCGGCGCGTGCGGGCGGTGGATGGGCGGCGTCATCAGGTCGGACATGGCATTCCCGCGCGTGGATGTGAAAGGGGAGT
>DASQZE010000283.1:0-6149 GCA_035638875.1 Longimicrobium sp. | reverse complement strand
CCGTACTCGTTCGTGGCGCCGGAGAACTTCTACCGCAACGGAAACGACGCCCTGGCGGCCCTGGCCGGCGCCTACGCGGCCTTCCAGGCGGACGTGGACGCCCTGGGGGTGGACGACACGGAGTACTACGGCCGGCACTTCTGGATGCTGACCGACTATCCCACGGAAACCATGACGCTGCGGCTGGGCGCCACCAACGAGCGCACGCAGCCCGACGTGTTCACGGTCAACGCCTCGCACAACTACGTCATCGGGGTGTGGCAGAGCGCCTACCACGCCGTGAACCGGGCCAACGCCGTCATCACCAACGTGCCGGGGATCCAGGGGATGGACCCGGCGCTGCGCGACCGCATCGTGGCCGAGGCCAAGTTCCTGCGCGCCTACCACTACTTCAACCTGGTGCGGCTGTTCGGCGACGTGCCGCTGTACTTGGAAGAGACCAACTCGCTGGCGGAGCTGCAGCGCGCCCGCGCCCCGCAGGGCGAGGTGTACGCGGCCATCATCGCCGACCTGCAGGCGGGGGCCGCCACGCTCCCGGCGCGCTTTACGGGGCGCGACCTGGGCCGGGCCACGAGCGGCGCGGCCAGGGCGCTGCTGGCCAAGGTGTACCTGCAGTACGGCGCCGTGGGCGGCGGCGGGGCGGCGGCGTACACGCAGGCGGAGCGCTGGGCGCGCGAGGTGGTGGCGGGCGGGCAGTACCAGCTGCTCCCCAGCTACGCCAGCGTGTTTGCGCAGACCAACGAGAACAACGCCGAGGTCATCTTCGACATCCAGAACACGCGCGCGGCGGGCGCCGGCGGGCACATGTGCGACCAGTTCGCGCCGCGCCCGCTCCCCAACCAGGCGGACTTTCCCTGGTGCGACAGCCAGAACCCCTCGTTCGGCGTGGAGTGGCCCTTCTTCTACAGCTACCACGCCGACGACACGCGCAAGGCGGCCACCTGGCTGCTGTCGTACACCAAGAAGTCCGGTGCCGCGGTGGTGTGGGACAGCACGCAGAACGCCGTGAACGCGTACGGCAGCTTTGCGCCGGTGCCCCACAAGTACATGGACAAGGTCACGGGCTCGCAGGACGGCGCCGAGGAGCCCAACTTCATCCTCATCCGCTACGCCGACGTGCTGCTGTCGCTGGCCGAGGCGGTGAACGAGAACACGGGCCCGGAGGCGGCGCGCGAGTTCGTGAACCTGGTGCGGCGCCGCGCGGGGGTGCCGGACCTGGCGGCGGGGCTCAGCAAGGCGCAGATGAAGGACGCCATCTTCCTGGAGCGCCGCTACGAGCTGGCAGCCGAGGGGCACGGCCACTTCGACTCGCAGCGGCACTGGGACTGGGCCAGGGCGCGCGTCGAGCAGTACAGCACCAACGCGGCGCGCACGTTCTGGAACCGTCCGCGCCCCAGCGGCTGCAGCAACTGCATCGCGCGCGACAGCAGCGTGCCCAAGGTGCTGCTCTCGCTGGACCTGAACGACCGGTTCTACCCCATCCCCTCCGAGGCCATCTCGGTGAACCCGCTGCTCACGCAGAACCCCGGCTACTGATCGGGCGTCTGCACCGCGGACCGGGATCGGCGGACACAAACGGGCACTTTCCCCACGGGGAAAGTGCCCGTTTTGAATTCAGGCAGGTCCTCCCCCGCGGCTGCGTTCATGTCGCGGGAGAGATCCGGAGGGGTTTCACGCAGAGGACGCAGAGACGAAAAGATGAGAACGCAGAGGAACGGACCGGTCCTCTGCGTCCTCATCAGTTTCCTCTGCGTCCTCTGCGTGAAACTGTCGTAGAAGCCCGAAAGGATACGGATGTTCATCATCCAAGACTTTGGAATTGTTGAACTTGCACAGCGAGACGGGTGCCGTACATACATCTTTTAAGACATATTTAATGAGTTCACCATCGGTATCGCTCCCAGTACCCGGAGTACCCCCATGCTGTCCCTCCGCCTCCACGCCATCCCCGCGACCGGCGCGCTCCTGCTGCTTTCCGCCTGCTCCGACCTCGCGCAGACCCCCACGGCGCCCCTGGGCCCGGAGCCGCAGCTGGCCGTCTCATCCTACGCGTCGCAGATCGTCATCAACGAGGTGATGGTGGATCCCAACGCCGTGCTGGACGCCAGCGGCGAGTGGCTCGAAGTCCACAACCGCGGCACCGCCGCCGTGAACCTGCAGGGATGGACCCTCGCCTCCAACAACGACGCCTCGCAGACCATCGCCAGCTCCGTCTCCGTGCCCGCCGGCGGATACGTGGTGCTGGCCCGCAACGCCAATTCCGCCACCAACGGCGGCGTCACGCCGGACTACGCATACGCCATCGTGAACCTGGCCAACACGGCGGACTGGGTGGCCCTGCGCGACGGCGGCGGCGCCAGCGTGGACTCCGTCGCCTGGGCCACGGCCATGCCCGTGGGCGCCACGCGCGGCGTGAGCGATCCATCGGTCGACAACCTGGATGCCAAGGGCACCAACTGGCACACGTCCACGGTCGCGTTCGGCGCGGGGGACAAGGGCACGCCAAAGTCGCGCAACGAGGGCAAGCGCGGCGAGCTGGTGGTGCGCATCATCGACGCGGGGCAGGCGGACGCCATCCTGATCGAGAACGGCGACTCGCGCATCATCGTGGACGCCGGGCAGGGGCTGGGGCGCATGGCGGATTTGATCAGCGAGTTCGGGATGGCGGGGGGCGACATCGACATGATGTTCATGTCTCACGCCCACTACGACCACCACGGCGGCCTGCGCGAGTTCTTCAAGTCCACGCACGGCATCCGCATCCCCGTCTTCTTCGAGAACAAGGACGCGCAGGTGAGCAGCACCCTGCAGGAACTGCGCGACTCCATCACGGCGCGGGCCGGCCGCGGGGCGACGGACTACCGCGACACGGACAACGCCTGCGGCACGGGCGCCGCCATCTGCACGTTCGTGCTGGACGGCGGCGCGAAGCTGCACGTGATGAAGCCCTCGCCCACCGGCGACGCGAACGACCGTTCCGTGCCGCTCAAGCTGGTGGGCCCGGACAGCGCCTCGTTCACCATGTGGCTGTCGGGAGATGCGGAGCACGGCGCGCTGGCGTACTTCGACGCGGCGGGGTACGACGTGTCGCCGGGGATGAACGTGAACGTGGTCAAGGGCAACCACCACGGCTCGTGCAACGGCGTCAACAGCCGGTTCCTGGACCTGACGACGCCGGACTGGATCACCTTTGGCGTGAGCGCGACCAACGGCTACCACCACGTGCACACGCAGACCAAGACGCTGCTCACGGCGCGCTCCATCCCCTGGTACCGGTCCGACAGCAACGGCCGCATCACCTTCCGCACTCCCGGCACGCCCGGCGGCAGCTACACCGCGAGCGTGGAGCGCGGCACCCCCAGCCTGCACGGCGCCGCCGACGAGACGTCCAGCCAGTCCGCATGCAACAGCCTGTAGCATTGGCGGAAGAAGAGGAGGGGCTCACACGGAGACGCGGAGGGCGCGGAGAGAGATCGCCGCGTCCTCCGCTTCGTCGTGACTTACCATCCACTTCCACACAGACTCGATACGTCGCGGATGATTCCGACGGAGGCGCTTGCAGATACTTCCCCATGCGCCTGACTATCCCGCAGTGGTGTCCGCGGAGGCGGACAGCGTGAAGTTGTAGCCGCGAATTTATTCGCTCCCGTCTCCCGTCGCGGCTCCCCACCCGCCGTGGCTCTCCTTTCCGCCCGCTGCGGCTCCTTCTTCCCCCCTCGCGCTCGTCCACTCCCCGTTCAATCTCCGCCGATCGATCCACACACGAAACGGGGGAGCCACGATCCGCGGCTCCCCGTCTTGGCATCTCCATCCCCCGCACCCGGCTACGGCGTCCCGTATCGCCGCGCCCAGCGGTCATAGCGGCGCAGGGTGGCGGCGGGCTCGTCGGTGTACCACAGGTAGCCGCTGCGCCGCTCCTCGCCGATCTCGGAGAGCGCGTAGCGGATCACGCCGTCGCGGTCGCTGAAGATGGGGCGATTGGTGCCGATCTCGTGGAAGCGCGCCCACAGCGGCCCCGCCGTGGAATCCATCGTTACCTCGCCGCGGGGCAGGTAGCGCTGCCCGGTGATGGCCGCCGCGCGGAACCACGCCGCCGCCGCGTGCACCGCCTGCACGACGGCGGGCGGCGGGTTCTCGATCCGCATCAAGAAATCCAGGATTTCCGCGCTCTCCCGCCCGCTGAGCGAGGCGTGCTCGTACGCGCGGGCCTTCACGGGCGCGAAGCCGATGGGATCGTGCTGCGCGCCCCACGCCGTCCGCCGCCCGTCCACCCGGATCTGCGTTGCGAGGATGCAGCCCACGCCGCGCTCCACGGCCGCCGCGGCGCGCGCGCGCATCTCCGCCGGCACCCACGGGAAGTCGCCGGCCGCCGCCGAGCGCATCACCTGCAGGGCGTGGATGCCGGCATCGTCGTTCCACGTGGCGGCGTCGTGGTAGCCGCCCGCGAGCGGATACACCTGTGGCCAGCACCCCGCCGGCTGCTGCGCGGCCAGCAGGTATTCGATGCCGCGCAGGAACGACGCACGGTGCGCGGGATCGCCGTGCGCGCGCAGGGCACCGGCCAGGAAGCGGAGCTGCTCCGTCGTGGCGCCGTTGTCCAGCGTGCCGATCCACATCCAGCTCCGCTCGCTGGCAAAGCTCTCCCCGGGCTGCCGCGGGCGCGTGAAGTCGATGCGCTTGCTCCACCCCCCCGTCGGCGTCTGGTAGCTCACGAGCACGTCCGCCAGCCGCCGCGCCGAGTCGCCCGCGAACCAGGCGTCCGTCATCGCATCCGTGACCTCGAAGCCGCGGCCGGCGGGGGCGGGCGTCCACGTTGCCTTCCCCGCCCCACGCAGTTCGGCGTCCATCGCGGCGCGGTCCTGGGCCGCGCGGCTCCGCGACGTCTCGACGTAGTTCCTCCACGCGTCGCGCTGTGCCGACGGCAGCGCCATGATCCGCGACATCGCCAGCAGCGTATCCGGCACCGGCGCGGTAGTGGCTGAAGCGGCGGGCGCGGCGGACCCCGACCGTGCCGCCGCGCACGAAGCCCCGCAGCCCAGCAGGGCCGTCGCCAGCGCAAGCACGGCCGCGCGCGTGGAGCTACGAATCATCCTTTATCCACATCAAGAGAAGAAGGGTCTCACGCGGACGATGTCGTACGCGGCACTGTGGAAGCGCATCACGCCAATCCCCGTGAATACGGACTTAGTAGCGCGAAACGTGCAGGATACCAATCTTTCACCAACCCGCGATGCTCTCACCCGCCCTTCCGGAGGATGCCATGAAGTCGATCCAGCTGAATGTGGATAACCTGACGGTGCATTCGTTCATGACCACGAAGGCGACCTTCCGCGCGGCGGAGAACGCCTTTGCGCGGACGGACTACTGCACCCAGCTCACCAGCGCCGTCAGCGAGACGAACGGCGTGTACAACTGCAAGTCGTGCGGCCCCTGCTGCACGCCGTAACCACCCGAGCGGCTATCTCCAGGCGTAGTCGCAGAGTGGGCTTGGCGGTGCAGTCCGCGAAGGCGGACTTCGCGAATTTCCAGCGGCGAATTCATTCGCCCCGGACGGGGCTCCGCTTCATTCGCTCCAGACCGGGCTCCGCTTGATTCGCTCCGGATCGGCCCCGCTTGAATCTGACAGGCCGCAAGTCTCCCGCACGGAGGCTTGCGGCCCTTCGCGTTTCACCAGCGCATCGCTCAGCGTTCCGCCGCTGGCACCAGGTGCGCGGCCAGCGCGGGCACCGCATCGCGGATCCCCTGCACCACCAGCGCCGCCATCAGCTCCGCGCCGGCGGACGAGAAGTGCGTGTCGTCCTGCAGCCCGGCGGGATAGTTGGCGTTCTCGCCGGGCGCCAGGTGCAGGAACAGGCCGCGCGACCGCTCCGCCCCGTGGTCGCGCAGCACCCGCTCGCTCGCGCGGTGCATGTCGATAAGGGGAACCTCCAGTTCCGCCGCCACGGCGCGCACGAGGTCCGGGTACTCGCCGTGCGTGTCGCAGAACCCTCCGGCCTGGTCGAAGCGGCGGCGCACGACGGGCGTCATCAGCACGGGGTTCGCCTGCCGCGCGCGTGCCTCCGCGACGAAGCGCGCCAGGTTGCGCCGGTAGTCCGCGGGTGGCGTGTAGCGATCGGCCTTGTCCGGAGAGCCGTCGTTGTGGCCGAACT
>DASQZE010000282.1:0-5044 GCA_035638875.1 Longimicrobium sp. | reverse complement strand
TGCTGTTCTCCGTGACCTCTTTCCCCCTGTGTGAGACAGCAGTAATACTCCGCATGCCCAATCAACCGTGCGATTCGGTATGACCTGTGATGACGCTCGGTAATTGTCGTGATCGTCTTCCCACAGAAATCTCATCACAGCGCAGCGACCCCCTGCCGGTGCGGCAGGGGGTCGCGTGTGTCCGAGTCAATTCCAGGCCCCAGGATTACGGATCCTGCGTCTGCCGAAAGTGAGCCTACCGTCCGCCGCGGGCCGTGTAGCCCATCACGTAGCCGGTCACCAGCAGCGCCAGCGGGTCCGACGAGCCGCCGGCGAGCAGCTCGTCCGGGCGCTCGCGGAGCATGCGGGCAATGTCCTCCAGCCGCGCGGCCACGTCGTCGAACGGGCTGTCCGCCGCGGCGGAGGGCGCGGCGGGGACGACCGCCTCGGCCTCCGCGACGGCGGCGGCGGTGAACGGGTCCGGCTCGGCGGCCATCACGGCATCCTCGTCGGCCCCGAACGGCTCCGGCTCGGACGCGAGCACGACCTCTTCATCCGCCACGAACGGCTGCCGGTCGGACGCAGTGACGGGCTCGTCGTCCCACGCGAACGGCTGCGGCGCGGCCGTGGCGGGCGCGGGCTCCGGCGCGAACATCGGCTCCTCGTCCGCAAGGAAGGACGGCGCCTCCGCGGGCTCGATGCTCAGCGCGCCGTCGTCCAACGACACCTCGAACGAGGGCTCGGCGGCCGCGGGCGAGGCCTCGAACGGGGGCGGAGGCGCGTCGTAGAGGGCCGGCGGCTCGGCGGCCTCGGGCGCGGCCAGCGACCACTCCTCCGCGGCCGCGGCCTCAGCGGCGGAGGACCACGCCTCGACGGGCGCGCGATCGGCGGAGGGCGCGTCGTCGAACACCAGGTCGGGGAACGGCTCCGCATCCGCCGAACCGAACGCGGGCGGGACTTCGAATGCCGGCGTGGCGTCGAACGACGGCGGCGGCGCGGCCTCGAAGCCGGCGACGGGCTCCGCGTCGAACGGGGACGCATGGTTCTCCGCCGGCGCCCATTCCGCGGCGGGCGGGGGCGCGACGAACCCGCCGCCCAGCTCGTCCATGGGGGCGAAGTCCTCCAGCCCCGCGATGGGCGCCACGGTGTCGCGCGCCTCGGCCTCGGCGGCGATGCCGTCGCGCTGGTCCCACGCCAGCCACTCGGGGAACGCCTCGTTCGCCGCGGCCGGCGCCTCGTCGGCGGGGGCGGGGGCCTCGCGGGGCGTGGGCACCTCCAGCCAGGGCAGGTCCTCGTCGTCGTCCGCGGCGGACTGCGTGGCGGCGGGCGCCGGCGCGTCGTCGTCCTGGCGCACGATGGGCGTCTCCAGGTCCCACGGCATGGTCATGCGTCCGGCGGCCTCGGCGGACTCCGCGGCCGGGGCGGGCTCCTGCACGGACGGCTGCGGCACGGCCGCGGGCGTCACCGCCGGGCGCGTGGACGCCGTCGGGATGAACGGCGGAAACACGAAGCCGTCCAGGGACTCGCCGTTGCTCATGAGTGGTCGGGGATGCGGGACGAGGCCGGCGGGCAGGCGCGGATATGCGGCGCGGCGCGCGCGGCGGAGATTGGGCTTGGTGATGGCGTGTGCCGGAGAAACGTACGGAGCGCCGGCCACGATGTCAACGAATCCGGCGTTTTCCCGCCGCGCGACGTCCGCTCCGGAGCGCGAGGTGGAGGGGCGGAAGGCGTGGAGGCGTAGATCGCGGGGGAACGGCCGAACGGCCGGATCATCGGGCGGAGCAACCATCCGTCCTGAGCGGGTAAACCCGCCGCTGGGACTGCCATAAGCCTCGTCTCCACTCGCTGCGCTCGCGGAACGAGGCTTCAACTGCTGAAGGAAGGCAGATCCGGGGGGGCACGGGGCGGCTGAATGGGTCGGGCCCCGCCGTGCAGTCCGCGCAGGCGGACTTCGTGCCGTTGTAGCCGCGGTTTCAACCGCTCAGGACGGATGTCCGCCACATCCGACGGTGCTCATCCACCGCGCTTTGCCGGCGGCAGCGTGCCTACCGCTGCGCCTCGCCGCCGGCGCTGGCCCATCCGAACCGCCCCAGCAGCGGCACGAAGGTGCAGTCCGCCACGTTGCGCTGCTCGTAGTGGTCGCCGTGGCGGGTGACCAGCACCAGGTGCTGCATGTCGCGTCCGCCCACGGGAATGAGCATCCGCCCGCCGTCCGCCAGCTGCTCCATCAGGGGCCGCGGGATCTCCGGCCCGCCGGCGGCCACGAGGATGGCGTCGTACGGCGCGTACCGGCTCCACCCGATGGTCCCGTCGCCCACCAGGACCGCCACGTTGCTGATGCGCAGCTGGTCCAGCTTTTCCCGCGCCATGATGGCAAGCTCGCGGATGCGCTCCACCGAGTACACGCGCTCCACCAGCTGCGCCAGCACGGCCGTCTGGAACCCGCACCCCGTACCGATCTCCAGCACCTTGTCGCCCGGCTGCAGCTCCAGCACCTGCATGTACAGCGCCTGCAGCGAGGGCTGCGACGCCGTCTGCCCGTGGCCGATGGGGACGGGCGCATCGTCGTAGCTGCGGATGCGGAACGACTCGGGGATGAACTCGTGCCGGTGGATGGTGTCGAACGCCTTGAGCACGTTCAGGTCGCGGATGCCGCGCTCCTGCATCACCCCGATGAGCGCCCGCCGCTGCCCCGTGTGCCGGTCGTTCATACCCGCAGGTCCCACGCGGCCACGTCCGCCAGCAGGGCGTGGTTGGTCAGGTCCAGGTGCAGCGGCGTCACGGACACGTGTCCCGTGTTGATGGCGTGAAAGTCCGTGCCCTCCGGCGCATTCCACTCCACCTCGCCCCCGCCGATCCAGAAGTACGGCTTGCCGTTGGGATCCAGCGCCCTGGTGAGCGAGTCGATGTACACCCGCCGCGCCAGCCGCGTCACCTGCACGCCCCTGACCTCGGACGCGGGGATGGGCGGCAGGTTGATGTTGAGCAGCGTCTCGCGGGGAAACTCGCCCGCACGCACCAGCTGGGGGAGCAGCGCCTCCAGCAGTGCGCCGTAGCCCGCCATGTGCTCCGATTCGCGTCCCGCGTAGGAGACGGCGATGGCGGGGATGCCCAGGATGGTGGCCTCCATGGCGCCCGCGACGGTGCCGGAGTACAGCACGTCCTCGCCCATGTTGGGGCCGTGGTTGATGCCGCTGACCACGAGGTCCGGCTTGCGTTCCAGCAGCGCCCCCACGGCCAGCGCCACGCAGTCGGTGGGTGTGCCGTCCACGTGGTGCACCCCGTCGCGCACCTTACGCGCGCGCAGGGGAAAGTGCATGGTGAGCGAGTGGCTGGTGGCGCTCTGCTCGCGGTCGGGTGCCACCACGTGCACCTCGCCCAGGGAGCGCGCCGCCTCGGCCAGGATGCCGATGCCGGGCGCCAGGTAGCCGTCGTCGTTGGTGCAGAGGATGAACATCCGTCCCTGTATCCGTCTCGTTTGAGTCCCCCACCCCTCCGGCCCCCTCCCCCGGCAAACTGCGCCAGGAGAAGGGGAGAAAATCGAATCCGCGCGGACCAGGCCCGTACACGAACGGAATCCAGCTCCGCCGCACGCCCCGGTCGTCCGGCAGTTGAAGCCTCGTTCCGCGAGCGCAGACGGGGCTTATGGCTTTCCCAGCGGCGGCTTTAGCCGCTCAGGCCCGGACTCCGCATCCCGCCTCGAACCATCCCGCCGTACCGCGGGACGCCGTTGCCCGCTGTCCCCTGTAACCTGTAACCTGTCCCCCGCAGTTCCCGCCCTTCAAACCGCCCCGTAATTCTCCTTCTTGAACACCCCCGCCGCGCCCACCACACCCGCGGTCCCCGGAAGCAGAGCAGGGACGATCCGGCAGCACTCCTGCGCGCTCTTGAAGGCTCGGCGGCGCACTTCGGCGCGCAGGGGCTCGAAGAGCGTGTCGCCCGCGCGGGTCACCCCGCCGGCGATCACGATCACCTCGGGATTGAGGATGTTGATGATGCTCGCGATGCCGGCCCCCAGGAACTTGGCCGTGTCCTTCATCACCTCGGCGGCGTACAGGTCGCCCTCCACGGTGGCCTCGTACACGGTGGCGGCCGTGATGTCCTCCAGCTTGCCGTTCACCATGCCGATGAGGGACGTCTCGGCGCCCGCCTCGATCCCTTCCACCGCGCGCAGGGCGATGGCCGGGCCGCTGGCGTACTGCTCCAGGCAGCCGTAGTTGCCGCACTTGCAGCGCCGGCCGTTGCTGTCGATGGTCATGTGGCCGATCTCGCCCGCCACGTCGCTGCAGCCGTGGTAGATCTCGCCGTTCAGCACGATGCCGCCGCCGATGCCCGTGCCCAGCGTGAGCCCCACCAGCGTGTTCACGCCGCGGCCCGCGCCCAGCCACCACTCGCCGTAGGTGGCGCAGTTGGCGTCGTTGTCCAGCGTGCACGGGAGCTTGATCTGGTTGCTCACCAGGTCGCGCAGGGGAAAGTTGCGCCACCCCAGGTTGGGCGTGTTGATGACCGTGCCCGTCTTGCGGTCCAGCGGCCCCGGCGAGCCGATGCCCACGCCGGCCACGGCGCCGCGCGTGGTGCCGTGCGCGGCCGTGACCTCGGCGATGGCCTCTTCCACCATGGTGGTGATGCGGTCCACCACGAACTTGGGGCCGCGCTGGCTCTCGGTGGGGAGCGTGCGGAAGCCGAGCACGTCACCGCCCTCGATGGGCACCAGCCCCACCACCACGTTGGTGCCGCCGAGGTCCACCCCGACGATCCACTTTTTCTCGGCCGTTCCGGGCGTCATTCGCAGTCTGGTCTGGTGGGCCGCGGCCTTCGCCCCCGCGCGGCAGCGCGAAGCCGGGCTTCGTGGTGCGGCCGGGGGTCGCAGGGCATGCGGCAACCTAACACGGGCCGTGGCACTCTGAAAGGCGTCCCCGCCCCCGTGCGAAGGCAGAGGTGCACAGAGTGTACAGCGCCGTCTGCCGGGAGAATGCGGGATCGTGTGACGGGAGAATGCCGGGCGGCGGAGCCCCGGCGAGGCAGGCTTTTACGGCGCCCGCTTCGCGGGGCCCCTCACCCCCCG
>DASQZE010000281.1:0-3676 GCA_035638875.1 Longimicrobium sp. | reverse complement strand
GCCCTGTCGGTGTTCGTGAACCCGCTGCAGTTCGGGCCCACGGAAGACCTGGCCCGCTACCCGCGCGACCTGGAGGGCGACCTGGAGATGGCGCGCGGCCGGGGCGTGGACCTGGTGTTCGCGCCCACGGTGGCGGAGATGTACCCGGGGGGCGAGCCGCAGGTGTCCGTGATCCCCGGCGCGTTGGCGGAGCGGATGGAGGGCGCCATCCGCCCCGGCCACTTTCGCGGCGTGCTGACGGTGGTCGCCAAGCTGTTCGGCATCGTTACGCCGGACGTGGCCGTGTTCGGGCAGAAGGACTTTCAGCAGGCGGCGCTCATCCGGCGGATGGCCCTGGACCTGGACCAGGGGGTGCGGGTGGAGGTGGCCCCGATCGTGCGCGAGGCGGACGGCTTGGCGATGAGCTCGCGAAACGTTTATCTTTCGCCCGAAGAACGCGCGCGCGCGCTGGCGCTCTCGCGCGGCCTGGAGTACGGGCGCGACCTGTTCGCCGGCGGCGAGCGGGACGCGGATGCGCTCCGGGCCGCCTTGTGGGAGGCCCTGAAGGTTCCCGGGATCGAGCCGGAGTACGCGGAAGCCGCGGACCCGCTCACCCTGGAACCGGTGGCCACGGCCGATTCCGGGACCGTGCTCCTGGTGGCGGCCCGGGTGGGCAGGACGCGGTTGATCGACAACGCGGTCCTTTCCTGATCCCTGCAGCCTCTCGCAAAGAAGGAGACTGCGATGTTCCGCACGATGTGCAAGAGCAAGATCCACCGGGCGACGGTGACCGGGGCGGATCTCAACTATATCGGATCGATCACCATCGACCCCGTGCTGATGGAGGCGGCCGACCTGCTGGAGTTCGAGCAGGTGAGCGTCGTAAACGTGAACAACGGCGCCCGCTTCGAGACGTACGTGATTCTCGGCGAGCGCGGCTCGGGGGAGATCTGCCTGAACGGGGCGGCCGCGCGGCTGGTGCACCCGGGCGACAAGGTGATCATCATCAGCTACGCGCAGTACGACGAGGCGGAGATGCAGGCCTACCGGCCGCAGTTCATCTTCGTCGACGAGCAAAACCGCATTTCGCGGGACGCGCTCCGGGCCGTGCCGTCCTGAGCCGCATGCCTCCCTGGACCGGCGTCGTCCTCGCGCTCGCGGAGCCCGGGTCCGGCCACCTGCGGTCCCGGCTGTCGGCCTACCTGCACCCCCTGGCGGGGCGGCCTCTCGTGTGGCACGCGGTGCAGGCCGTTGCGTCGCTGGGCGCCGCGCGCGTGCTGGTGGCGGGCGGTCCCGAGCTCGGCCCGGAATTGTTCGCGGACGTGCCGGGGGAAGTCCGCGTGCTGGACGGCGGGGCGGAGGACCTGCGCTGGGCGCTCACGGCGGCCGCGGAGGGCGGACGGGTGCTGGCCGTGGACGCCGCCGCGCCCACGGCGGGCGAGGCCCTGCGCCGCCTGCTGGACGTGGAGGGCGACGCGCTGCTGGAGGGGAGCGACGGTGAGGTGCTGGCCGCGTGGCTGGGGGCCGAGGGCGCGCGGGCGCTGGCCGACACCCGGGGCGAGTTGCCGGCCCTGCACAGCACACTTCCCGACCCTTTGCAGATGCGCGACGACGACGGCTTCGTCGTGCACTCGCGCGACGCGCTGGCGCGGGCGTCGTCGTGCATCCGCGACCGCGTGGTGCGCCGGCTGATGGAGGCCGGCGTGACCTTTCTGCTCCCGGAGAGCACGCTGGTGGACGTGGACGTGCTCATCGGCCGCGACACGGTCGTCTACCCCGGCGTGGTGCTGGAGGGGCAGACCGTGGTGGGGGAGGAGACGGTCATCGGCCCCGCGTGCCGCATCATCAGCAGCCGCATCGGGAGCGGGGTGGAGCTCAAGGGCTTCAACTACCTCTCGCATACGTCCATCCGCAACCACGCCGTTCTCGAGCCCTATGTCCGTCGCGGCTTTGACGAGTGAGCCGGGGCTGAGCCCCATCGTGCAGGACGCCGCCCGCGGCGTGCTGCCGGACTGGGCGCGCGCCTCGGAAAAGCGCCGCGCGCACATGGGCCGCGTGGCCGCGCTGCTGGGCGAGTGGGCGCAGGTGCTGGGCCTTTTGGGCCACGAGCGGGACCGGTGGATCGCGGTCGGCTGGCTGCACGACGTGCTGCGCGAGGCCGATCCCGACGAGCTGCGTCCCCTGGTGCCGCCGGAGTTCCGCGAGCTGCCGGGCAAGCTGCTGCACGGCCCCGCCGCCGCCGAGCGCCTGGCGGGGCAGGCGGACCCGGAGCTGCTGCAAGCCATCCGCTACCACACGCTGGGCTCGGCGCGCTTCGGGCGGCTGGGGCGGGCGCTGTACCTGGCGGACTTCCTGGAGCCCGGCCGCCGCTACGAGCCGGAATGGACGGCCGCCCTGCGCGCCCGCATGCCGCACGACTTGGACGGCGTGCTGCGCGACGTGGTGCGCGCCCGCGTGGGCCACGTGCGGGAAAACGGCAGCACCCTGCACCCCGAGACGCGCGCGCTGTATGCCGAAGTCGAAGGGGCGTAGCGCGCCTTCGTCCGGCGGCAAGCGCCTGCAGACGATCGGCCTGTTCGCGCTGCTGCTCGTAGTCGCTGTCCTGGTCGGCTCGCTGGCCGCGGGGCTGATGGGCCGGCGGGGCGGCAGGGCGGGGGACGTGGCGGCGGATTCCGTCGATGTGCCCGTGCGGAGCTCCGCGCCCCGTCCCACCGGGCGGGTGCGCGTGGAGGTGCTGAACGCGTCCGGCGTTCCGGGCTTGGCCAAGCGGGGCACGGAGATGCTGCGCGACGGCGGCTACGATGTCGTCAACTACGGCAATGCGCCCGGGTTCGCGCCGGACACCTCGCTGGTGCTGGACCGCGTGGGCAAGATGGAGTTCGCCCGCTCCGTCGCCGACATCGTCCAGATCCCCCGCGTCTACGCCCGCCCGGATTCCAACGTCTACGTTGACGTGACGGTCGTGCTTGGGCGAGATTGGGCTAGCGAGAACGTAGAGACTCCTGCCGAGGAGGCCCCGTGAGCATCAAAGAAGAAGCAATCCGCCTGGTCGAGGACCTTCCCGAGGAGTCGTCCTGGGACGATCTCATGTACGAGATCTATGTCAGGACAGCGATCGAGGCCGGAATCGCGGACAGCAAGGCTGGACGGACGACGCCCGTCGAGGAAGTCCGGGCCCGGTACGGTCTGGAGCCATGAAGGTCTGTTGGACCGAGCAAGCCCTCGGCCACCTCGACGGGACACGACTACATCGCGCGCAATTCCGAAATCTACGCCCGACGCATGGTTGATCGGCTGACGGGGCGATCGAAGCAGATCGGGCTCTATCCACACTCCGGACGGATGGTCCCCGAATACCACACCGTGGAAATCCGCGAAGTGATCGAGGGGCCGTACCGCGTCATTTACAGGATCAAGCCGGAGCAGATCGACGTTGTGGCAGTCCTTCACTCCGCCCGCCTGCTACCACCTAATCCACCGGGCTGAGGCATTCTACGACTTCAGCTTCAGGGCGTGCAGGAGGGAAAACGATGAGGATGCAGAGACGACCCACGCCTCTGCGTCCTCTTCTGTTGTCTCTGCACCCTCTCCATTGGTCTCTGCGTCCTTTGCTTTACCTAAGCTGTCGGCGTGCGCGCCCGCGCTGGGACTCATATCACGCCTGGCGCAGCTGATCCACCGCGGCCTGCATGTCGGG
>DASQZE010000280.1:0-3660 GCA_035638875.1 Longimicrobium sp. | reverse complement strand
GCCCACGGGCACGGGGCGCAGCCGCGCGTCGCAGACGTACAGCTGCAGGTCGGGGATGCGCACGCCGATGGGGCTGCCGGCGCCCTCGAACACGTCGTCGCGGGTCAGCGCCCGGTAGGTGACGTGGACGGTGGTCTCCGTGATCCCGTACATGTTGACCAGGCGCGGCGTGTCGATCCCCCGCCGCTGAACCCACTCGCGCAGGGACGCGGGCTCCAGCGCCTCGCCGCCGAAGACGACGTGGCGCAGGGCCAGCGCGCCGCCGCGGTCCGCGTCCGCGCGGATGAACTGGCGAAAGGCGGAGGGCGTCTGGTTGAGCACCGTCACGCCCTCGCGCTGCACCAGCGCGTGGAACGCCTCCGGGTCGCGCGCCGCCTCCACGGGGACGACGACCAGGCGCCCGCCGTACAGCAGCGCGCCCCAGATCTCCCACACGGAAAAGTCGAACGCGTACGAGTGGAACAGCGTCCACACGTCATCCTGGCCGAAGCCGAACCACGCGTCCGTGGCGGTGAACAAACGCGCCACGTTGCGGTGCTCCACCAGCGCGCCCTTGGGCCGGCCGGTGGATCCCGACGTGTAGATGACGTACGCGAGCGAGTCCGGGCGGACGTCGGCCGCGGGGTTCTCCGCGCTCTCCGTCGCGATCTCCGCCGCCGCGCCGTCCAGGCTCACCGTCTCCACGCCGTCCACGGCGGGGAGCAGGCTGCGCACGGACTCCTGCGCCAGGACGAGGGGCACGCCCGCGTCCGCCAGGGTGAACGCCAGCCGGTCGGCGGGATAGGCGGGGTCCAGCGGCACGTAGGCGCCGCCCGCCTTGAGCACGCCCAGGATGGCGACGATCATCTCCGCGCCCCGCTCCAGGCACAGCCCCACCCGCGACTCCGGCCCAATGCCGCGGCGGACCAGGTGGTGCGCCAGGCGGTTGGCGCGGTCGTTCAGCTCCGCGTACGTGAGCGACACGTCTCCGGCGACGACGGCCACGGCATCCGGCGTCCGTGCGGCCTGCGCCTCGAACAGCTGGTGGATGCAGCGATCGGCGGGGAACTCCGCCGCCGGCTGGTTCCACGTCTCCACGACGAGCGTGCGCTCCTCGGCGGAAAGCAGCTCCAGCTCCGACACCCGCGCCTCCGGCGTCGCGGCGACCTGCTCCAGCACGGTGCTGAACCCCTGCCCCATGCGGGCGATGGTCGCGGCGTCGAAGAGGTCGGTGTTGTAGCTGAAGTAGACCAGCAGCCCCGTGGGCGACTCGGCCGCCGCCACGGTCAGGTCGAACTTGGCCGTCCGGCCCTCGCCGGCCACCATGGAAATGTCCAGCGCGCCGCCCTGGGCCTGCTGCGACGCCATGTTCTGCAGCGTGAACATCACCTGGAAGAGCGGCGCCCGGCTCATGTCGCGGGGCGGGTTCAGCTCCTCTACCAGGCGCTCGAAGGGGACGTCCTGGTTTCCGTAGGCGCCCAGGGTGGCCTCGCGCACCCGCCCCAGCAGCTCCACGAACGGCGGGTCGTCGTCCATGCGGCCGCGCAGCACCAGCGTGTTGACGAAGAACCCGATCAGGTCCTCCAGCTCGCTGTAGGTGCGCCCCGCGATGGGCGATCCCACCACCACGTCGTCCTGCCCGGACCACCGCCCCAGCAGCACCTGCAGGCTGGCCAGCAGGGTCATGAACAGCGTCACGTCCTCGCGCCGCCCCAGGGCGCGCAGGCGCTCCACCAGGGAAAGCGGGAGCTCGATGCCGTAGGTGGCGCCGGCGAACGTCTGCACGGCGGGGCGCGGCCGGTCGGTGGGCAGGTCCAGCACGGCGGGGGCGCCGGCCAGCTGCTCGCGCCAGTACGCCACCTGCTGGTCCAGCGCGTCGCCCTCCAGGTTCTCGCGCTGCCACACGGCCATGTCGGCGTACTGCACCGACAATTCCGGCAGGGGCGAGGGCCGGCCGTGCAGGAACGCGTCGTAGATGGCCGCCATGTCGCGGATGAGCACGCCCAGGCTCCACCCGTCGCTGACGATGTGGTGCATGCCCACGATCAGGACGTGCTCCTCGGGCGCCAGGCGGACCAGCGACACGCGGAACAGCGGCCCCGCGTCCAGGTCGAACGGGCGCGCGGCTTCCTGCGCCATCCGCTCCCGAAGCGCCGCGGTGCGCGCGTCTTCGGGCAGATGGGACAGGTCCGTGCGGGGCAGCGGCACGGGCGCGGGGGGCAGCACCACCTGGCGCGGCGCCTCGCCAAAGAGGCGGAACACGGTGCGCAGGGCCTCGTGCCGGCGCACCACCTCGGTCAGGGCGCGCTCCAGCACGGCGACGTCCAGCGCACCCGCGAGCCGCAGGTTGGCGGGCATGTTGTACAGCGCCGTCCCCGGCTCCAGCTGGTCCAGGAACCAAAGCCGCTGCTGCGCGAAGCTGAGCGGAAAGGCGAAGACCTCGCCGTCGTCGCCCGGGGGCACGGCGGCAGGCGCGGCGGTGGCCGCAGCCGCGAGATCCTCGGCTTCGTCGGCGGGCGTGGTTGCTGAAATCGGCACGATGCGAGGTGCTGCGGTGAATTCCGCGCCGGAAAAGGCCGGTGCGGAGAAAGTCAGCGGGACGATTGAAGCACGGGCACCTGCCGCCGCACCGGCCCGGCAAACGATCCCTTCGCAGGCCTGAAAGGAACGCGCTTGCTCCCCTCGGCCCGCAAAGCCATCGGGCGGAACCAGTTTGGACGCAGGATCTGAAACGTTTGACGGGCGGCGATAGAATGTGCCGTAAAATACAAGTGTAATGCGGAGTGTCAACCCTGATCGGAGGGCCGCGGTCCTATTGTGCTGTCCCGTTTCTGCCTGGATTTAAGGCAATATGGACGAGCACGGGGGAGTATACCTGATCACAGCGCATCGATGCTTGCGCAAACGGCTGCGGCAGCGACACTTGGGTGCGTGATACCCGGCTGATACGACGGGATTTCAATGCGCCCTTTTCCGTCCATCCTGTACAACAATGGATCGCTAATCACGGTGGCCCGTTTGTATCGATCAATCTCCGAACACCGCTCGGAAACTGATGCGGGGGGCCAGCGATCGCCGGCGATCCTCCTTAGTGTCGTAATCGGGGTGGTTCAGGAGGGACATCCCGGCAGCTGCGCGGAGGGTGCCGGCGGGGGCTCCATCCGTCTTCTCATCCTCCCCGCGGAGTGCTCCAGCGCGTTGCGCCGCATCGGCTTCCGCATTCTCGTGAGTCGTTGGTCCGAATCCCTGGATCTCGTGTGCACACGTAGAAACGCATCACGCAGAGGACGTAGCCAAACAGGTGAGGACGCAGAGAACTGAATGGATTCCCTGCGTCCTCTCGTTTCTGTGTCCGCGTCCACTGCGTGAACCGGCCTTCCTTGAGCACACCGAGAACCCAGGAAAACGGCATCGGTCTATCCCGGGCCGAGGATAGATGCGCGACCAGGAGACGATGATCACCCTCCGCACTGAGGACGACGGCTGCGTAGACGGATGCGCGATCGCGGCACATCATTCCCTGATCGCGTCCGTTGCGGAGGCTGCCCGGGCGCACTCACGACGGCCCGGCGGGCGTCGTGCGATCGTTACGGGAAGGCGCTACGTTCCGCGCGAGAGCCTGACGGGCTGCCTCGCAAACCGTGACAGCGCCGCTGGCTGGGCGCCGCGGCAACGTTCCTG
>DASQZE010000279.1:0-5298 GCA_035638875.1 Longimicrobium sp. | reverse complement strand
GCATCCCGTCGCCGCAAATCCCTGTTTTCGCACGCATCGCCCCAAAGTGGGAGACCCGCCGCCGCGGCGCGCGCATCCTTCATCCGCACCCGCCACCGCTGGCGGTGCCATCGATCCACGCGACCCGAACGGAGAACGGCGATGAACAAGCTCAAGCTGCACCTGGACGACCTGTCGGTCGAAAGCTTCGACACGGTGAAGATGGAAGAGGCAAAGGGCACGGTGGTCGGCGAGCAGTGCACCTGCCCCGGCGTGAACACCTGCGACTTCACCTGTGACGACGCCACCTGCGTGGGCAGCTGCCAGACGTGCTCGCCCAGTTGCTGGGACACGTGCCGCCCGCGCCAATGCTACGGCACGGGCACCTCGGCCTGACGTACGCGGCGGGTGCGGCGGCGGGGATCGTCCCGCCGGCCGCGCCAACACGGGGACGGCCGCACGCCGCGGCCGTCCCGGACATCCAGACCTTTCCGGGAGCGCATCTCATGAACAAGCTCAAGCTGCAGTTGGACGCCCTGACGGTGGAAAGCTTCGACACCAGCTGTCAGGCCAGGGAGAACGGGACCGTGCTCGGCGAGCAGGCCACGAACACGTGCCCCGGCTGCCCCACCTGCGCCGCCACGTGCGCGTACACGTGCGACGACGCCACCTGCCCCAACTGCCCCACCTGCGCGGCCAGCTGCAACGGCACGTGCGCCGGAAACACGTGCTGGGACAGCTGCGGCCGCACTTGCTGGGACAGCTGCGGCGGGACGTGCATCGATCACCAGAACTGAGCCACGGACGGCCGCACGCCCTCGCGGAGTGCGGCCAACGAAGGGGAGTGCCGCCGGGAGACCATTCCTGGCGGAGGGTCGCGGGGCCGCCTGGACACGTTCCAGGCGGCCCTGCCTCGTTGGGTGTAGCCGCTCCCGTGCTTCCATTCCGCACTCAAAACAATCCGATTGCGTCAAAACGGGCCATCGCTCGCCCAGAGGGAGCTGCTTTCGGGGCATGCGGTTGCACGGCTATCGGCACCAGATCATGAACGGAACGGATGAGGAGAAATCCGGAATCCAATCTTTGTGCAGGCTCCCAGGGTACTCTACATGCGTCACAATGTACGCGGGATGAGCGCGGCCCTCCGTCATCCTGCTCACCCGCAGGGGCTGAGTTTCGGAACGGAAAAGGACTCTGCACGCGACCCTTTTCACCGGTGAGGATGCGACTTACGCGCTGTGCCGCTGCGCTGGCCCCTGCCGCGCATCGCGGCGTCGGATGGGCGCGTGTTGCCGCCGTCCGGATACGAACGATCAAGCTTGAGCACGGCCACTTCCCGGGGCGGCCGGTGTCCCCCCTCCGGAGAAGCGCACATGCGCAAGCTGACCCCGCGGCTGGATGACCAGTCGGTGGAGAGCTTCGACACCAGCGCCGTGAAGTGCGACGAGGGCACTGTCTTTGGCGAGCAGTGAACGTGCCATACGGTCTGCACGTGCCCCGGTTGCCCCACCTGCGACGCCACCTGTCCGCAGACGTGCGCGTACACGTGTGACGACGCAAGCTGTGGCGGTGGCTGCGGAACCGGAATCACCTGCCGGGAAACCTGTGGTATGTCGTGCGCTTGCAACACGTTTGGATACTTGTGTCAGACGTGCGAGGTTCACTGACGCTCGCCGCAGGGGAGAACCGGCTCGCGGCAGGGGTGAAGCCCAGCGGTGATTCTTCGAAGGGGCCGCCTGGACACACGTCCGGGCGGCCCCGCCCGCGTGGCGGAACGCCGGTGGAATCCGGCGCCTTCGGGAGATCCGTTCGCGCACTTTCGCACTTTCGCACTCTCGCACTTTCGCACTCGCCTTCCGGTTTCTTGACCGGCCCCCCGGCACCTCGCTATACTGTTCGCTCACCTCCCCGGCACCATCTCCCTGGCGCGATGTTCCAAACCGACATCCAGACTGCACCGGCGGGAGATTCCGCGGACGAGGTGGTCCTGGAGCGGATGGCGCTGCTGGTGGTGGGCGAGCACCGGTTCGGCGTGGCGATCGAGCGGATTCGCGAGATCATCCCCGCCCGCCCGTACACGCCGCTGCCGGGAAGCGGGCCCCACGTCTGCGGGCTCATCAACCTGCGCGGGCGCATCGTCACGGTCGTGGACCTGGGCGCACGCCTCAAGCTTTCCCCGGCCTCGGCCAACCCGGACCACAGCATCGTGATCGTGGAGCACCGGGGAAAGCTGGCCGGCCTGGCCGTGGAGGAGGTTTCGCGCATCGTGAGCGTGGACGTCGCGGCGCTGCAGGACGCGGCCACGGCGCTGCGGGCCCTGCGCGTCGACCGTGCGTACCTGCGCGGCGTGGGCGAGACCGATGGCCAGCTGTTCGTGGCCGTGGATCCCGACGAGATCATCGCCCCCATCCTTTCTGCCTAACTCCGGGCCTGCGATGCCTGCACCCGGCTACCCGAACGGACGCCAATGAGCCAGACCGTCTTGATCTGCGACGACGCCATCTTCATGCGCACCATGATCGGCGACATCCTTACGCAGGCAGGATTCCAGATTGTCGCCGAAGCCGAGACGGGCGTCCAGGCGGTGGAGAAGTACCGCCAGCACAAGCCCGACCTAGTGACGATGGACATCGTCATGCCCGACATGGGGGGCATCGACGCCGTCCGCGAGATCGTGAAGGAAGACCCCTCGGCGCGCGTGCTGATGTGCAGCGCCATGGGCCAGCAGGCGCTGGTAATCGAGGCCATCCAGGCCGGCGCCAAGGACTTCGTCGTGAAGCCGTTCCAGCCGTCGCGGGTGCTGGAAGCGGTCCAGCGCGTCCTGGGATGAACAGCGGGTTACAGGGGACAGGGTACAGGTTACAGCCTGCAGAGCCGGGCGGGTGTCCCGGCTCCGTGCCCGTGTACTGGCCGTTGATGGCTGGCCCCTGTCCCCTGTAACCTGTTCCCCGCCGTTGTGATGGAACTGTCCCAGTACGCGGAGCTCTTCCTCAGCGAATCCCGCGAGCACGTCTCCGCGATCAACCACCTGCTGCTCACGCTGGAGAGCGATCCGCGCTCCACGGAGGCGGTGGAGGGGCTGTTCCGCGCCGTGCACACCATCAAGGGGATGTCGGCCACCATGGGCTACCGCGCCGTGGCGGACCTGGCCCATGAGATGGAAGACGTGCTGGACCGCGTGCGCCTGGGCCGCCTGACCTCCAGCCCGGAGCTGGTGGACGTGCTGTTCGCCGGGTGCGACGCGCTGGAGCAGTCCATCGAGGTCGCCGTGGAAGAGGGCGACGACGAGGGCACCGTTGCCCCGGTCGTCGCCCGCCTGCGCGCCCTAGCCGGCGGCACCGAAGCGCCGTCGGATTCGGCCGGATCGCCCGCACTGGCCGCGCCGGCCGCATCCGTGCCCGCGGCGGCCCGCGTAGAGGAGTACGAGGACGCGCCCGCGGGGGCCATGCGGGTGCGGGTGACGGTGGATCCGGCCTCCGCCCTGCCGGGGGTGCGCGCCTTCATGGCGCTGCGCGCGGCGCGGGCGCTGGGCGAGGTCACCGGGCTGGAGCCCAGCGAAGCCGCCATGCAGGAGGACGGCTTCAGCGGCACCATGCGGTTCATCATCCGCTCCACGGTGCCCCTGGCGGAGCTGGATGCGACCCTGCGCGCGGCGGGCGAGATCCGCGAGGTGGAGATCCACGAGGGGCTGATCGATTCACCCGCCGTGCCCGCCGCCCCGGACGCCGCTTCGGCCGAGGGGACCGCCGGCCTTCCCGCCGACGCCGCGGGCTCCGCGACGGGCGCGGCGGGGCGGGCGCGCAACATCCGCGTGGACCTGCGCCGGCTGGACGCGCTGGTAAACGGGGTGGGCGAGCTGGTCATCGTCCGCGACCGCATGCGGCGCCTGTCCAGCATCGCGCAGCCGGAGCTGGCGGAAAGCATCGACCAGGCGGCGCGCCTCATCGGCGAGCTGCAGGACGAGATCATGCGGGCCCGCATGGCGCCCGTGTGGCAGGTGTTCGACCGCTTTCCGCGCCTGGTGCGCGACGCGGCCAGGACGCTCGGCAAGAAGGTCGACTTCGTCATCGAGGGCAAGGACATCGAGCTGGACCGGTCCATGCTCGACGAGATCGGCGACCCGCTCGTGCACCTGCTGCGCAACTCGCTGGACCACGGCATCGAGTCGCCCGCGGAGCGCCGCGCGGCGGGCAAGCCGGAGACGGGCACGCTGCGCCTGTCCGCCGTCCGCGAGCGGTCGCGCATCGTCATCCGCGTGGAAGACGACGGGCGCGGCATCCACCGCGAAAAGGTGCTGGCCAAGGCCATGTCCGCCGGGCTGGTGAGCATCGACGAGGCGCGGACGCTGAGCAACGACGACGTGGCGCGCCTCATCACCCGCCCCGGCTTCAGCACGGCGGAGACGGTGACGGACGTGTCGGGGCGCGGCGTGGGGCTGGACGTGGTGGCCACGCGCGTGCGCTCGCTGGGCGGCATGCTGGAGATCGCCAGCGAGCCGGGGCACGGCACCTCCATGACGCTGCAGCTGCCGCAGACGCTGGCCATCGTCCGCGCGCTGCTGGTGCAGCAGAGCGGCGAAACGTACGCGCTGCCCCTGACGCACGTGGGCGAGACGGTGCAGCTGCTGCCGGAGGAGATCGGCGCCGTGAAGGGGCGCCCCGTGGCGTACCTGCGCGACGAGGTGATCCCCCTGCACTCGCTGCGCACGCTGCTCCGCGCCAACGGCACGCGCGAGGGGGAAAAGCGCGCGGCGGTGATCCTGGAGGTGGGCGAGCAGCGGGTGGGGCTGGAGGTGGATGCGCTCCTTGGGCAGCAGGAGATAGTCGTCAAGGCGTTCGATGCCACGGCGGACACGCTGCACCTGTTCAGCGGCGCCACCATCCTGGCCGACGGCCGACCCGCCCTCATCCTGGATGCCGGCAGCCTGCTGGGCGCCGCCGCGATCGCGGTGTAGGGTCGGCGGATTGGATGGCGGATCGGGCGGATTCGCGGCAGGTGCACTGGGGCGAGCCGCGGTCCGGAGCGAATGAATTCGCCGCTGGAAATTCGCGAAGTCCGCCTTCGCGGACTGTCCGGGAGCGAGCCGAGGGCCACGGCGGCGGAACGGTGCCCCATCAACCCTCCTCCAGGGTTTTTGGGGGGGGCAGGCGAGGTTTGCGAGCCCGGGTGGGGGCGTGCGGGGGCTCCACGCCGCGAAGTGAATGGGTGTTCTTCGATCTGAACTGACCAACGGAACGGGATTCCGATGACGCTCGACCTGCGGGAACTGGGAGCGGTCCAGCTGGACGGCCTTCGCGAAGTGTCCAACATGGGCGCGGG
>DASQZE010000278.1:0-6136 GCA_035638875.1 Longimicrobium sp. | reverse complement strand
GGCAGTTCCCCTTCTTCAGTGCCTCATCCCCGCGGCGGCGGCAAACTCCTCGAACTCCTTGCGGGCTGGCTCGTCCAGCGTCTCGGGCACGTCCACCTGCACCTTTACGAACTGGTCGCCCCGCCGTCCGCTCTTTTCCACGCCCATTCCCTTGATGCGGAACCGGCGCCCGGGCTGCGTGCCCGGCGGCACCTTCAGCACGACGAACTGCCCGTCCACCGTCCGCACCTTGACCTTGGACCCCAGCACGGCCTGGGCCAGGTTCACGTGGATGGTGCACTCCACGTTCAACCCGTCGCGGCTGAAGAACGCGTCCGGCTCCACCCGAAAGGTGAGCACCAGGTCGCCCGGCTGCCCGCCGGCCGCGCCGCGCTCGCCCTGGCCGGCCAGGCGCAGCTTGCCGCCGTTGTCCACGCCCGCCGGCACCGTCACGTTCACCGAGCGCTGCCGGCGAACCTGCCCCGCGCCGGTGCACGTGCCGCACGGCTGGCTGGGGATCTTGCCCTTGCCCGCGCACTGCGGGCACGGCCGCGTCACCCCGAAGCTCCCCGCGCCAAACGTCACCGTGCCCTTGCCCTGGCACTCCGGGCAGGTGGTGATGGTCGCGCCCGGCGCCGCGCCGCTCCCGCTGCAGGTCGGGCAGTCTTCCGTCACCGGCACCTGGATGGCCACCTTGCCGCCGCGCACCGCCGTGCGGAAAGGGATCTCCACCGCGTACTCAATGTTCTCCCCGCGCTCCGGCCCGCCCGGCCGCGCGCCTGGACGCCCGCCGCCCTTCTTGCCGAAGTCGAAGATGGAGCCGAAGATGTCGCCCAGCCCCCCGCCGCCCAGGTCCAGGTCGTCGAAGGTGAACGTCTGCCCCCCGCCGGGTGCGCCGCTGGGACGCCCCGCGCCGGGGCGGAAGCCGCCCAGGCCGCCGAACTTGCGCATCTGGTCGTACTGCTTGCGCTTGTCCTCGTCGGACAGCACGGAGTTCGCCTCCGAGATCTCCTTGAAGCGCTCGGCGGCGGCCGTGTCGTTGGGGTGGGCGTCCGGGTGGTACTGCTTGGCGAGCTTGCGGTACGCCTTCTTGATCTCGTCCTGGCTGGCGTTCTCGGCCACGCCCAGGACACGGTAAAAGTCCTTGGTCTGCGTCGACATCGTGACCTGGGTCCATGAACGGCGCCCCGCGAAGGGCGGGGGCGCCGGGAAGGTTCAGCCGTGCTTGCGGACGACCACGCGGGCGGGGCGGAGCAGGACCCCCTTGAGCCGGTACCCCTTCTGGAACACTTGGGCCACCGTGTTGTCCTCGGCCTCGTCGTCCGTGGGGACGGTGGTCAGCGCCTCGTGGATGGTGGGATCGAACGGCTTGTCCGCCGCGTCGATCTCCTCCACCCCCAGCGCCTCCATGGCGCGCAGGAACTTGCGCTCCACCATCTCCGCGCCCTCGTGCAGGGCGCCCGAGGCCGTGGTGGCCGGGTCGAAGTCGGCGATGCGGGCCAGGTCGTCCAGCGGGTCCAGCAGCCGCTCAAGCACCTGTGCCTGCGCCCGGGCAATGTTGTCCGCCCGCTCGCGCTCCACCCGCTTGCGGTAGTTGTCGAACTCCGCGGCCAGCCGCAGGTGCCGGTCGCGCAGCGAGGCGAGCTCGTCGCCCCCGCCGCCCAGGGTCGCGCTCTGCGCCTCGGCGGTCGCGGGACCGCCCTCGCTCACGCCGTTGTCGCCGGACGCGTGGCCGTTCGACTGCCCGTTGCTCCGGCCGTCCGCCTGCGCCTCGCCGTCTTCCGCCTGCGCCTCACTGGTGGGGCGCCCGTCGTCCTGTTCGTTGTCCTGTTCGCTCATCAGTCCCCGAAAAGAAAAAAACGCGTACGCGTCAAGTGTCGTCGATCCACCTTCAGGCGGGCAAGCGCGGTGCCATCTCCGCCCGCCAATCCGGCAGCAACTCATCTTCCCGATCCGCCGCTTTCTACATCGCCGCGGCGAAAACATCTGTCATCCGCGGCTACGGGAGACAGGACGCGTGGAGTGCCGGTCCGGTTTCAGCATCGCACTCCATCGTCCGCACGCATGGCAACGGGCCGTGTCGACGTCAACCTCCGGCTGCATCCACGTTGTCCGTTCCGGCGTGGCACCGTCCCTGTGACGGAGAGTCCGCGCAGGCCGACATCGTGTGCTCGTTGCGGCGAATTCATTCGCTCGGCGCGATGCCCGCCGCGAGCCCGGGTCGTTCAGCCGGCGATGTGCGCATCCAGCCAGGCGCTCACGTCGTCCATCACCCGGTGCCGCTCCGTCTCGTTCAGCGCCTCGTGCATGAAGCCCTCGTAGCGCCGCACCTCCACGTCGCCCGGGCAGGCGCTGGCGAACCGCGCCACGGCCTCCGGCGCCACCACCCGGTCGCCCGTGGGGGCCAGGACCAGCAGGGGGAGGCGGATGCTGTCCGGCTGCTCGAATGCCGCGCGCATGGCCGCGCCCATCTCGGTGAACAGGCGCGGCGTGATGGTGGGATGCAGCAGCCTGTCCGCGCGGTGCGCCTCCACGTACCCCGGCGCCGTGGAGAGCATGGACGGATCCAGCTCGTTGCTGAACGGCAGCCGCGGCAGCACGCGCGAAAAGAAGCCCGAGAGCGCCACCTTCCACCGGGGCGACTTGACCGCGATCCCCAGCAGCGGCGCGGAAAGGATGGCGCCGTGAAAGCCCGCCTCCGGGTGCGCCTGCAGGTGGCGGATGGCGATCAGTCCCCCCAGCGAGTGCCCCAGCAGGAAGATGGGAACCGTCGCCGGCACGTCCGCCGTCACCGCGCGCCGCCACGTCTCCACGTCGCGCACGTAGTCGCCGAAGCGGTCCACGTGGCCGCGCGGCCCGCCGGACTTTCCGTGCCCGCGATGGTCGATGGCGTGCACCGCCATCCCGCGCTCCGCCAGGTGCCGCGCCAGCTCCGCGTACCGCCCGCCGTGCTCGCCGTGCCCGTGCGAAACGAGGACGACGGCGCGTGGCGGGGCGTCCGGAATCCAGGCAACGTGGTGCAGGCGAACGCCGTCCCCGGCGCGCAGCTCACCCGCGAGCTCCTGGATCGCCATCGTCAGCGGAGGACGGAGCGGCTCACGGGGCCGTCTGCTTCTTGCCGGCGAGCAGCCCGAAGTCGCGCAGGTAGATGTACAGCGAGTAGACCGTGAGCACCACGGCGATGCTCAGGGTGACCATCGTGAACACCGTGTGGAACCCGCTCCAGTACTTCCACGTCTGCCCGTTCCACTGGTTCTCTCGCGCGGCGGACTGCAGGGCGTACCAGAAGATGGCGGAGCCGATGAAGATGTTCTGGAAGACCGCCTTGAGCTTGCCCGCGTTGCCGGCCGCCAGCACCACGCCCCGCCTGGCCGCGAAGCCGCGGAACACGGTGATGAACAGCTCGCGCCCGAAGATCACCAGCAAGATCCACAGGGGCAGCGTCCAGCCGAACCAGGGAAAGCGCGTCTCGGGCTCCGTGTGGTGCGACAGGATGTACATCGGGATGAACGTGGCGGCCAGGAGCAGCTTGTCCGCCAGCGGGTCCATCAGCTTGCCGAAGTCGCTGATGAGGTTGCGCGAGCGGGCCAGGTGCCCGTCCCACAGGTCGGAGAACGCGGCCGCCAGAAAGACGATGAACGCCCCCAGCCGCCAGCCGAAGGAGTCCGTCATGAGCATGGGCGCCACCACCGCCGCCAGGACGATGCGGCCCAGCGTGATCGCGTTCGGAAGGTTGCGCCAGGCCATTGCGACGAACGCTCAGCTCAGGGACTTGATGACCAGCTTGCTGACGGCCTTCAACGTGTCGAACACGCCGATCCCGCGCACGGCCACCGCCTCGTAGTGCGGCACCGCGTTGGGGTTCAGCTCCCGCTGCAGCTCGTCGAGCGACGAGATGTTGGGCAGGTCGCGCTTGTTGTACTGGATGACGAACGGGATCTCGCGCAGGTCAAGCCCGTACTCCGACAGGTTGTCGTACAGGTTGTGCATGGACTCGATGTTGGCGTCCAGCCGCTCCACCTGGCTGTCGCCCACGAACACCACGCCGTCCACCCCCTTGAGGATGAGCTTGCGGCTGGCGTTGTAGTACACCTGTCCCGGCACCGTGTACAGGTGGAACCGCGTCTTGAAGCCGCGGATGGCGCCGAGATCGACGGGCAAGAAGTCGAAGAAGAGCGTGCGCTCCGTTTCCGTGGCCAGCGAGATGAGCTTGCCGCGGGTGTTGGGCGCCACCTTCTCGTACACGTACTCCAGGTTGGTGGTCTTGCCGCACAGACCCGGCCCGTAGTACACGATCTTGCAGTTGATCTCGCGCGAGGCGTAGTTGATCATCGACATGGACGATACCTCCTAGAGATCGCCGAACAGGCGGTCGATCTCGTCCTCCGCCTCGTCCACGAAGCCCGCCTCTACCCGCGGTCCCGCCGGCGACGCCGCCGACCGCGCGAACATCTCTCCGAATACCTCCGTGAGCTCCCGCACCACCGCTTTCACCTTGATCCGGATCATTCCCAGGGTGGTGCGGTTGTCGAACAGCACCACCAGGATCACCCGCCGCGCCACGTCGGCCAGGTACATCGACTCCTTCTCGCCCTGGTGAAAGAGCGAGCTGAACTCCGTTTCGCCGATCATGCTGGCGAGCTGGTCGTTCGCCGAGAAGTCGGCCGCCGCGAGCGACGAGAATGCCACGGAGTCGAACTCCGGCTTCTCGCCCGCCGTGGTCACCAGCTGCCCGGCCCGGTCCACCATCAGGGCGCACCGCGCGCCCGAATCGTACAGGAACGCCTGCAGAATGCGGTCGATGCGCTGAAAGTCGCGCTCCTCGAAGCTCCAGCTGCTCGCGCCGTTGGCCATCAGCCTACCTCCGCGCCCTGGCGCGCCTCGAGTGACTCTTCCAGCCGCAGCAGCACCGCCTGTGCCCGCTTGCGCAGCAGGGGGCGCCGCTCCCACGCCAGGAAATCGCGCAGCAGCAGCACCGTATCGACCGACGACGGCACGCCGCCCAGGTACTCCAGGGCAGCCAGCCGCCGCAGGGGATGCGGGCTGAACAGGTCGCGCCGGCTGCGGCTGATCTGGTCGCGCACCAGCAGCACGCCCACCGCGGCCATGGCGGCGGCCGCGAGAAGGGCGAACGCGGTGGTCCGTACGATTCGCTTGCTTTCCATCACCCTCGGTGAATGGCCGGAGCAGGGATGTGGGTTGGTCGCGGGACCAAACTAACGGGGGCGCCCCGTAAAAAGCAAAGTGCCGCGAACGTCTCGCGGCACTTCATCGCATCCCTCGTTCCCGCGCGTCGCGATCACAGCTCCCGGCGCGCGTTAAGCGCCTCGGCGATGGTGACCCCGTCGGCGTACTCCAAATCGCCCCCGATGGGCAGCCCGCGGGCGATCCGCGTCACCTTTACCCCCAGCGGGGAGAGGATGCGGCCCAGGTACAGCGCCGTGGCCTCGCCCTCCACGCTGGGGTTGGTGGCCAGCACCACCTCCTGGATGCCGCCCGCGCCCACGCGGTCCACCAGCGGCCGCACGTTCAGCTCGCTGGGGCCAATGCCGTCCAGGGGCGACAGGCGCCCCCCCAGCACGTGGTACAGCCCCCGGTACTCGCCCGTGCGCTCGATGGCCATGATGTCGCTGGCCTCCTCCACCACGCAGATGAGCTCCGTCTCGCGCCGGCTGCTGGTGCAGATTCCGCAGGGGTCCAGCTCCGACAGGTTTCCGCAGCGGCCGCACGGGCGCACCTTCTCCCGCACGTCCACGATGCTGCGGGCCAGCCGCCGCGCATCGTCCTCGGGCTGCTTGAGCAGGTGAAAGGCCAGGCGCAGCGCCGTCTTGCGCCCTATGCCCGGCAGCCGCGCCAGCTCGCCGACCAGCTCGTCGATGGCCGACAAGCGCTCAGAGCCCCGGCAGGTTGAACGGCATCTGCAGGCCGCCGGAGACCTTGCGCATCTCGTCCTCGTACAGCGCCTGGGCCCGGTTCTGCACCTCGTTCACGGCGGCGATCACCAGGTCTTCCAGCATCTCCACGTCGCCGGCTTGCACGACGCTGGGGTCGATCTTGAGGGTGCGCAGCTTGCCGCGGCCGTCCGCGGTGGCCGTGACCATGCCGCCGCCCGTGCTCACAGAGACGGTCTTTTGCCCCAGCTCGGTCTGCAGCTGCG
>DASQZE010000277.1:0-3992 GCA_035638875.1 Longimicrobium sp. | reverse complement strand
CCTCGATTTCGCCCATCCCAAGAGTGCCAGTTGCGAGTGCCTGGTTGCGAGTGCCGAGTGCCGAGGGGTTTCTGTTCCTTGGTACTTGGCACTCGGTACTCCTTTTCTCTCACACCGACATCACCAGCTTTACGTCGCTGTCCAGCTGCCCCGCGGCGCGCGCGCGCGTGAGCCACGACACGGCGGAGAACACCAGGATGGAGAGCACCAGCGACAGGCCGCTCACCGTCACCCCCGTGGGAAAGCTGTACTTCTCGAAGTAGGCGAGCGTCTCGAACGACAGGGTGATCACGAGCCCCGTGGAGATGGACGCGATCGCCCCCTCGCGGGTGGCGCCCTCCCAGTTGAGCCCGATGGCCAGCGCGGGAACCAGCGTGCTGGCGAACAATCCCCATCCAAAGATCCCCAGGAACGCCACCATGGACCCGGAGAACTGCGCCACCACCGCCGCCACCACGGCAATGAGCACCGTGGAGATGCGGCCCCACATCAGCTCGTTCCTGGACGCGCGTCCAAACGCCACCGGCAGGTCGTGCGTCACCACGGCGGCGGCGATGTTGATGAAGGAGTTCACGGCGCTCATGGTGGCCGCCGCCACGCCGGAGAACACCAGCGCCGCCAGCAGCACGGGGGTAAAGCCCAGCAGGAACGTGGGCGTGGCCTGGTCCGGCTGCGCGAGCGGGGCCAGGTCGCCCCGGGCCACGAGCGCCTTGACCCCCACGCCCACGCCGAAGTACAGCAGCAGCACCAGGATCAGGCCCACCGTCTTGAGCAGCGGGTACCACTTGAGCTGCTGCGGATCCTTGAGCATGTAGTACTTGTGCACGCCCTGCGGCTGCCCCAGCGAGCCCATCCCGAACACGAAGAAGAAGGAGAGCGCCACCAGCGGCGTGACCTTGCCCCACGGCCCCAGGAACGCGGGATCCTGCGCCAGGATGCTCTCCGAGATGCCGCCCAGCCCGCCGCCCACCCGCAGCACGAACAGGAACACGAGCACGGACGCCACGGCCATCAGCGTCCCCTGGAACACGTCCACGTAGATCCCCGCCAGGATGCCGCCGGCCACCGAGTACGCCAGCGTGATCCCCATCCCGATCCAGATCCCCCACCCCAGCCCCACCCCGAAGATGGCGTTGATCACCACGCCCATGGCCAGCGCGTTGGTGGCCATGTACCCGATGATGCCCACCAGGATGGCGATCCCCGACAGCGCCTGCGCCGCGGGCGAGCGGTAGCGGGCGCCGATGGCATCCGGCACCGTCATCAGCCCGCGCGCCTCGCCCATCAGCCGCATGCGCTTGGCGAGCACCCACGCGCCCATCACGTTGGTCACCGATGCGGGGAGCACGATGAACATCGCGCCCAGCCCGATGCTGTAGATGAGCCCCGGGCCCCCGATGAAGGCGAAGCCGGACACGGAGGTGGATACGGACGCCACCGTGAGCGCCACCAGCCCGATGCCGTGGCCCGCCACGAAGAAGTCCTTGGCCGTGCGCGTGCGGCGCGTAGCCCAGATGCTGATGAGCACCACCACGGCGAAGTACGCCAGCGCCACGGCGATGATCAGCGGCTGCGTTACGGTCGGCAGCGTATTCATCGGCTGGCTCCCGTCGGCTGCAGGAGCCCGGCTTCCGTAGCGGAGGCCTGGTCCGCGGTCCCCGCGGGCCGCCGCGCCCACTCCTCGCCGGCGCGCCGCACCCGCTCCAGGTCTTCGGGGTCTAGCGTCTGCGCGTCGAACGTCAGGGCATAGGCAATGGGCAGCACCACGATGGGCAGCAGGCCGATGCCGTACAGCACCACGGCCGCCCGCAGGGGCAGCCCCAGGTACAGCGGCACCCCCGCCGCTTCATCCGCCGGCAGCCCCAGCGCCAGGGCGAACCCGGCGATCAGCACCAGCCCCGAAAAGGCGAAGGGATACTTCAGCTTGCCGATTGACTCGTTTCCGCGCACGGCGCCCAGCACCATGATGGCCAGCAGGCAGCAGGGAATCCCCAGCCCCATGGCCCACCCCGCCCACACGGGCGGGTCGCCGGGAAGAAAGGCGCTGGCGTACGCGGCCGCGATGGCCAGCGTGCCCGCGAGCAGGGCCAGGAGTGCGTTGCGTCGGGCCATCAGGGTTCCTGGTAAAGGGCTTCCAGCCGGTCGCGGTGCCGCTCCGCGATTTTGCCGCGGCGCAGCTTGAGGGTCGGCGTCACGTCGTCGCCGTCGAACGGCTGGTGCAGCAGCGCAAAGCGGCGCACCCGCTCGGGGTTGCTCAGGCCGGCGTTGATGCGGTCCACCGCGGCCTGGAGGGTCGCGTACAGCCGCGGGTCGTGCACGACGGCGGGATCGTCCGGGTCCGCCGCGTGCTCGCCCGCCCACGACTCCAGCGCCGGCCGCGCGACCACGAGCAGCGCGCTGACGAAGTGGCGCCCCTCGCCGTACAGCATGGCCTGGTGGATGAGCGGATCGCCCGCGAGCGCGTTCTCGATGGGGAGCGGCGCCACCTTCTTGCCGCTGCTCAGGGCGATGAGCTCCTTCTTGCGCCCCAGCACCCGCAGCGCGCCGTCCTCGCCCATGCGCCCCAGGTCGCCCGTGCGCAGCCATCCACCGTCGTCCGAGAACGCCTCGCGCGTCTCCCGGGGCCGGCCATGGTAGCCACTGAAGGTCAGGGCGTTGCGGCGGATGAGGATCTCGCCGTCCTCCGCGACCCCCATCTCCGTCCCCGGCATGGGCGGCCCGGCGGAGTCGAAGGCGTGGCGGCCGGGGCGGTTGAATGCGGCGCACAGGTGCTCCGTCATCCCGTATCCGCCCAGGATGGTGATCCCCAGCGCGTCCAGGTACTCGGCCACGTCCAGCGGAAGGGTGGCGCCGCCGCTCGTCGCCAGCCGCACCTCGCCACCGAACCGGGCGCGCGCGCGGTCGATCAGCGGCCCGCCGACCGTCCGCCACTCGTCCTCCAGCTCGCGGGGGACGGGCTGCCCCGCGCGGCGCAGGCCCGAGCGCTCGCCCCCCAGGCGCAGCGTCCGCTCCCAGCGCACCCGCTCGTCTCCCTCCGCCGCCGCCTGCTCCGCCCGCAGCGCGTCCGCCGCCTTCTCGTAGAAGCGCGGCAGCCCGCCGAAGAGCGTGGGGCGGAACGCATCTGCCGCGAGCCACATCCGCGCGTGGTCCGGCACCAGCCCCGTCTCCATCCCCGTCACGATGCGCGTGTACATCCCGAAGATGCGCTCGGCGCTGTGGCAGAAGGGGAGAAAGGAGAGCGAGCGGTCGCCCGCATGCAGCCCCAGCGCGTCGCGGATGGAGGCCGCGGAGGCCAGCAGGGTGCGGTGCGCGAGCGCGGCGCCCTTGGGCTCGCCGGTCGATCCGGACGTGTAGATGAGGATCGCCGTGTCGTCCGGGCGGGCGGAGTTCGTCCGCCCCGCCAGCGCGTGGCCGATCTCCGGCACGCCGCCCAGCGCCGCCTCGCCGTGCGCCATCCACTCCGCCCACGAGAAGACGTCCATCTCCCCGTCCGCCTCCGTCGCGACGACGGTCCGCAGCTCCGGCAGCTCGTGGCGTACGGCGCGGACCTTGGCCAGCTGCGCGGCGCTGTCGGCGATGACGACGACGGCGCGGCAGTCCGCCAGCACCTGCCGCACCTGGCCGGGGGCGCTGGTGGGATAGATGCCGACGCCCACGCCGCCCGCCATCAGCACGCCCAGGTCGGCGATGGGCCATTCCAGCCCGTTGCCCGCCAGGATGGCCACGTGCTCGCCGGGCCGATGCCCGTTGGCCACGAGCGCCGCGGCGAACGCGCGCGACCGCTCGGCCCAGTCGCGCCAGGTCAGCGTCTCGTCGCGCGGGGCGCCGCCGGCGGCCAGCAGGCGCAGCGCCGGCCGGTGTCCGTCCGCGCGGACGCGATCCAGGAAGACAGAAACGGCCGTATCAGCCATCGGCGTCCCCCTCCCCCGGCCCCTCCCCCCGCAAACCGCGCGTGGAGAGGGGAGAGCCACCGCCGTTGGAGTCACCGCGGG
>DASQZE010000276.1:0-4136 GCA_035638875.1 Longimicrobium sp. | reverse complement strand
AGGTCTCGTACTGCGCCGCCCAGGAGGGGCGCCCGCCGGCCGTGCCGAGCGAGTAGCGCAGCTTCACGTCGTCCAGCACCGGCATGCCGAACCACGACTCTTCGCTCAGCAGCCACGCGCCGCCGAGACGGTAGTACCACTGGCGGCGCTGGTCGGCGCCGAACAGCGAGCTGCCGTCGTTGCGGACCAGTGCATCGATGATGTACCGGTCGGCGATGTCGAAGTTGGTGATCAGGAAGTAGCCGTCGGCGCGCTCGGGCTGCAGCGAGCTAAGGGCGGACAGCGTGGTGGTGGTGACGTTGTCGAACGCGACCACGTCGCCCACACCGAAGTTGTAGCCGGCCGTGTACGCGTAGTCCAGGTCCTGCTGCTCGTACAGGTAGCGGAGCTGGGTACGGTTGTGGATCTGGTCCGACAGGTCGAACCGGAACGTGCCCGTGAGGCTGGCGTTGAACGCCTGCGTCAGGAGGCGCTCCTGGTCCAGGTACCCGTTGTTGAAGGTCGCCGAGACCTGCGTGGTCCGGAAGCCCTTGGGGTAGTAGTCCTGGCGGAAGTCCTCGCGGCGGTCATAGCTCGCGCTGCCGTCCACGTCGAACCACGACACGGGCGAGATGCGCAGGCCGGCGCTGCCCAGGAAGCGGCCGATGTTCTGGTCGTACTCGCGGGTCGCCAGCTCGTAGAGGGGGTTGGAGCTCTCCACGTTGGTCGGGTTGACCTGCAGCACCAGGTTCTCCGGGTCGTTCCGGCAGTCCTTGGTCGGATCGTTCTGGCAGGACCACAGGTTCACGCCCGCCGGGGTGCGGGTAAGCGCGAAGATGGGGTTTCCGCTGTTCTCCGGGAACATGTTGTTGCTCGAGCGGCTGTAGAAGGCGCTCGCGGACACCGACATGTTGCTGCGGATGGCCTGGTCGACGTTGACCCGGAAGTTGTTGCGGTTCAGCCCCTCGAGACCGGGCAGCACGCCCTCGTCGCGAAGGTTGTTGAACGACACGTGGAAGTTCGTGGCACCCGCGCGGCCTTCGGCGGAGACGGCGTTCTGAAGGAACACGCCGGCGTCGAAGATGCGCGCCACCTGGTCGTACGTCTGGCCCGGCCAGGCGTTGCTCTGGAAGGTGTTGGCTTCCGTGGGCGTGCCGCCGTTGGCCGACTGGCCCGCGAGGCGCAGGGTGCCGCAGCTCAGGAACTCGCAGGGCACGCCCGCGGTCGTCATGAACTTGCCGTCCGCCGTCAGCGCGTACTCGTGCGTCCGGGTCAGCAGCAGCTCGGGCGTCTGCGGCAGCGTGCTGCGGCCGGCCTCGGAGCGGAACGTGTACCGCACCTGGTCGTCGGCCACGCGGTTGCCGCGGCGGGTCGTGATCTGGATCACGCCGTTGGCGGCACGCGAGCCGTACAGCGAGGCGGCGGCGGCACCCTTGAGGACTTCGATCTTCTCGATGTCAAGGGCGTCGATGTCCGCCACGCTGGCGCCCAGGATGACGCCGTCCACGATGTAGAGCGGCTCCTGGCTGCGGCCCGTGGAGCTGATGGACTTGGGCCCGCGCAGCAGGATGGACGGGGCGGAGCCGGGACGGCCCGAACCCGAGACCACCATGGCGCCGGCGATCTTGCCCTGGATGGCGCTCGCGGCGCTGGTGGGCGGGACCATGATGTCCGCCGCCGTAACCTGGCCTACGTCGAACGGCACCTTGCGCGCCTCGACGGCGCCCGCGGTGCCCGTGACCACGACGTCCTCCAGCAGGAGCACGGAGGTGGCCATCTGGAAGTTCTGCTGCAGCGTGGCGCCCGGCGACAGCGTGATGGTGCGCGAGACGGGCGACAGGCCCGTGCGCGACGCCGTGATCGTGGCGCTCTGCCCCGCACGAATGCGGGCCGCCGGGACAACCAGGCGGTAGTTGCCGTCCGCGCCCGTGCTGGCGCCGACGTTGAGGGACTCGATTCGCACGAGCACAGCCGCTTCCGGCTGGCCCTGGGCGTTGGTCACGCGCCCTGTGACGGTGGCGGCCTCCTGGGCCATCAACGTCGCGGGTGCGAGCGCCGCCGCAGCCAAGACCGCGATCAGCCGACGGAAATTTTTCATTCCTCGTCCTCCTGTGTGCCGACGGCTCCGGACTGGGGCCGCCGAGGGTTCGGGTCCGATTTCGTGCGGGTGCGGAACGCAAACGCGTCCGCAGCGCACCGGGCGTTCAAAGGCCGGCTGCCGGGAAAGGCGAGCCGGGACCGCCCGATCGGGGAACTGCCCTGCCGTTGCAAGGCCCTGGGGTCGTGGGCACCTCCTGCGGTGGGGGTTTACGGAACAACGAGCACGAAACTGCACTGCACTGCATCAGGGAATGAACGCGCGCGTCGGCGCGTGGAAATCCGGATCGGGATCGTCGGGTCGGACGTCTGGGACGCGGGCCGGAGTGCGGCCGGGGTGAATACAACGTGGGTGTATCGATCTTATATAGAACGGGCGTTCGATCATGTCAAGGTATGCGGCCGTCCAGCGCATGCGTCCCGTCATGATTGAAGGCTCCCCGAAATTGGGCGCCCGCTCAGCCGCCGACCATGCGGACGGCGCGCAGCAGGGCGCGGGCCTTGTTCAGTGTTTCCTCGTACTCCGCCGCGGGCACAGAGTCGGCCACGATGCCGGCGCCGACCTGCACGTGCGCCCGGCCGTCGCGGGCCACCACGGTGCGGATGGCGATGGCGGTGTCCATGCTGTGCCCGCCGTATCCAAAATAGCCCACGGCGCCGGCGTACGGCCCCCGGCGGCGGGGCTCCAGCTCGTCGATGATCTCCATGGCCCGCACCTTGGGGGCCCCGGAAACGGTGCCGGCGGGGAACGAGGCCCGGAACACGTCCATGGCGCTCAGCCCGTCGCGCAGCTCCCCTTCAACGGTGCTCACCAGGTGTACCACGTGGGAGTACTTTTCCACCACCATCCGCTGCGGCACGCGCACGGTGCCCCAGCGGGCCACCCGTCCCACGTCGTTGCGCCCCAGGTCCAGCAGCATCAGGTGCTCGGCCACTTCCTTGGGGTCCGCCAGCAGGTCGGCGCAGAGCGCCTCGTCCTCGGCGGCATCCCGTCCCCTGCGGCGGGTTCCGGCGATGGGGCGCACGGTGACCCGGCCTTCCTCCAGCCGCACCATCACCTCCGGCGACGACCCGATGAGCCGCACGCCGTCCAGCTCCAGGAAGAACAGGTAGGGCGACGGGTTCAGCGTCCGCAGCGCCCGGTACAGGTCGAACGGCCGCGCCGCCAGGGGCACCGTGAGCCGCTGCGAGAGCACCACCTGGAAGGCGTCGCCGGCGCGGATGTACTCCTGAACGCGCCGCACGCCGTCTTCGTACTGCGCCCGGGTGGTGGTGCTTTCGAACGGGTCGTCCGCATCGCCCGAGGGGTCGGCCAGGTCCAGCGGGTCCGGGCCTTTTTCCTCGCGCAGGCGGCGGCAGAGCCGGTCGAGCTCCTGCACAGCAGAGGTATAACGTTTCTGCAACTCGCTTTGGGACACCCCCTCCGTCTCCACCGCCACGACGGCCCGCGCGCGGTTGAAGAGGTTGTCGATGACGAGCACGGTACCCGTGAGCATGAACACGGCGTCGGGGAGCCCGCGGTCGTCCTCGGGCGCCCGGGGCAGCCGCTCGATCAGGCGCACGACGTCGTATCCAAAGTAGCCCACGGCCCCGCCCCAGAAGCGGGGGAGCCCGGGCAGCTCCGCCGGGCGCTGCGACTGCATCATCCGGTCGAACGCCCCCAGCGGATCGTCGCTCTCCCCCTGGTCCACCCAGCCGCCGGCGGGGGTCCACGTCTCGATGCGCCGCCCCGTCAGCCGCCATGCGGCGCGGGGTTCGCTGCCCAGGATGGTGTAGCGCGCCCAGGTCTCGCCGCCCACGACGGATTCCAGCAGAAAGCCGAACGGCGGCCGCGCCAGCTTGTGGTAGGCGGATACGGCCGTGTCGGTGTCGAACGGAAACTCGCGCGTCACGGGAACGAGCGTGGCGCCGCGGGCGAGTTCCAGGAATTCGTCGAGCGAGGGGCTTGGTGACATCCGGGAGCGGTCCGTATCTGCAGTGGGGGGGTAAGGCCAATCTCTCCCACCGTCGTGCGCCTGTCAACGCGCCGCCCGGACAGGGGACAGGGGACAGGGGACGGG
>DASQZE010000275.1:0-1913 GCA_035638875.1 Longimicrobium sp. | reverse complement strand
CGGGAGGCCCGCCCCCCGGTTGTGCGGAGTAGATCCTTCGGTCGCGCGCAAAGACCTGTGCACGTTGAGGTTACCCGCGTGCGCTCCCTCAGGAAATCAAACCGAGTGTTCGAAGCCCGGGAGGAATCTTAAACACACTCTCAGGAAAACGATGGGGCGGCGCACCGGGGATTCGATCAAGCGATCAGCGGCGCTTCTGCATGCTGAGCGCGGTGAACTCCAGGGGGTCGCGGTCGGGCGACTCCGTGTACAGCTGCAGCAGCTCGCGGCGGCGCTCCAGCTCCCGCGCGTCCAGGCCGGGCGCATCCACCAGCTCCCGCAGCTCCGCCTCCACCTGCGCCTGCGTCTCGTTCTTCAGGCACAGCATGGTCAGGCCGCTGAACGGAAAGCGGTCGAAGTTCTCCACCAGGAACTCGCGCAGCGCGGGTCCGTGGCGAAGGTGGAACGTGATGCTGCGGTCCACGCCGCGCACCGGGTACTGCGGAAACGTGGCCGAGTGCATGAGCGCCGACGCAAAGTTGTTCAGGATGAGCTCCGCCATGGCGCGCACCTCGTCGTCGCTGGCGGTGTCGCCCGGCTTCCACTGCGCGTTGGTGTAGAAGTACGGCCGCAGGTACGGCTTCTCCACCATCAGCCGCACGTGGTCGCTGGTTTCCGTGATGGCGCGCTGGATGAGGTTCAGGTCCGGCTGCTGCTGCGCGATCTCCAGCTGCCGCACGGCCGTGCCGATCTGCTCCTTGGCGATGTGCAGCTGCTTGGTGAACACGGAAAAGTTCAGCAGGCCCACCACCACCAGCAGCAGCGTGCCGATGAACCCCAGCACGCCGATCCACGTCTCGATTCCCATCTATCCGCCTCCAATGCCGCGCACGCGCCGGCGGAGGTCCGTCGGCGCGTGCGGATTGCGTGTGTCCGATGTCTCGATCGCGCCGAGGAACGACGCACCCGGCGGATGTGCACGGCCGGGGCAGTGGCATACCGGCTGATGGGCTGAGAGTTCCGTTGATGCGAAATATCCCATCAGCACCGACGAATCGGCAGTGTTGCAGAGATCCCGCCGGAGCCCCGCCACAGACACGGCGCGGGAGCAGCCTTCCGTCCTGAGCGGCTAAGGCCGCCGCTGGGAAAGCGATAAGCCCCGTCTCGGCTCGCTGCGCTCGCCGAACGAGGCTTCAACTGATTCACCCACGACTGCGCCAGTGGCGTGGCACTTGCCCGTGACGGAAAGTCCGCGCGGGCGGACTTCGTGTGCTTGTTGCAGCGAATTCATTCGCCCGGCTCGGGGGCTGCCATCCGCCGCTCCTCCTCCCGTGCCAGTACCGTATCCATCCATCACCCATCCTACGCCTCCGCATCCCCCGGTGGGGCAACTCCCTACAGCGGCAGTGTGCATCCTCCCGTGATGTGTGGGGCGCGGGCCCATTAGCTTGCCGGGTACGCTCCGCACACGCCGGGGCGCCACCCTCTCACGGGATGCGGGCGATGATGGACGCGGGCGCTCCGGCCATGGTGGTCGGCGGGGGGATCGGCGGGCTCTCGGCGGCCATCGCGATGCGCCGCGCGGGGATCCAGGCGGAGGTCTACGAGCGAGCGCCGGAGCTGCGCGAGGTGGGGGCCGGCATAAGCCTGTGGCCCAACGCCACGCGCCAGCTTCGCCAGTGGGGGCTGCTGCACGACGTGCTGCGCCGGGGCTTTCCCTTCGCCTCGGGCGAGATGCGCGACGTGCGCGGCGCCGTGCTCACCCGCATGCACCTTCCCCCGGCCGACGCGCCCAGCGTGCTCATTCACCGCGCCGACCTGCACGCCGTGCTCGTGGACGCGCTGCCGCCGTGGGCCGTGCGCACGGGCGCGGAGTTCGCGGGGATGCGCGCAACGGCGGACGGCGTGGAGGCGGATTTCGGCGAGGCGGGCAC
>DASQZE010000274.1:0-12753 GCA_035638875.1 Longimicrobium sp. | reverse complement strand
GGAAATCCGCCGATGCACAGATCCACCTGATCGCGATCCGTAAAGGGTGGCCCTGGTAGAAAGCGCGTCCATCGCACGGAAGCACCGCCCGCGCCAACGCGGTGAATCGAATCCCGGAAACAAGGGGATTGACGATATCCGTCGCAACGATTATCCTTGTCTGCAGAAACGCCGGACAACGGGAGCAGCGCGATGGCGGGGCGGATTCAGCAGGAGATCAAGCAGAGCAGCCCGATCGGGAGCCTTGAAGAAGAGGCGTACCTGAACATGCTCCGTACCGTCAACGCGCTGTCGCAGGAGCTGGGCGAGCTGCTGCGCACCCACGACCTCACGTCGGCGCAGTACAACGTGCTGCGGATTCTGCGCGGGGCGGGCGAGGGCGGGCTCACGGCCAGCGACATCGGCGAGCGGATGATTACCCGCGACCCCGACGTCACCCGGCTGGTGGACCGGCTGGAGAAGCGCGGCCTGGTGGAGCGCTGGCGCTGCGAAGCGGACCGCCGCGTGGTGTGGACGCGCATCTCGCCCGAGGGGCGCGAGGCCATCGATCCGCTGGACCAGCCGATCCACGACCTGCACGTGGCCCAGCTGGAGCACCTGGGCGCCGAGAAACTGCGCACGCTCGTGGGCATCCTGGAGCAGGCGCGGGAGCGCGAGTAACCCGTTTCATCCGGCCAAATGCCTGTTGCAACGATTAGCCGCGTCACACCAACGTGACCGGCGCCACCGACCCCGCGAGGGGCACCAAACCAGGGGAAACGACGATGAGCATCCGCGACAACCGCACCGAACTGGGCCTGACCGTGATTCGCATGGTGACGGGCCTCGTGTTCTTTATGCACGGCTGGACCAAGGTGTTCGTGTGGGGCTTCGAGGGCACGGCCCAGGGCTTCGCGCAGATGGGGATTCCGCTCGCGGCGATCGCGGGGCCGTTCGTTGGGCTGCTGGAGCTGGCGGGCGGGCTGGCGCTGATCCTGGGGCTGGCCACGCGCTGGATCAGCATCCCGCTGGCGTTCACGATGGTGGTAGCGATCCTCAAGGTGCACCTGGCGGCCGGCTTCTTTGCCCCGGACGGGTACGAGTTCCCGCTGGTGCTGCTGGCCGGCACGGTGGGCTTGGCCCTGGCCGGCGGCGGCGCCTTTGCCCTGGACAACGTGCTGGCGGCCCGCCGCGCCGGCGCGTCCGCCCGCACCGGCCGCCTCGCGACGGCCTGATTCGCGGCATCCGCCGGTCTGCTCCCGCTGCCGGGCCTCCACGTGCCCGGCAGCGGGTTTGCGCGTATCGCATCGAATGAGCGGCGGCTCCGAATCAATCATCCATACCCGCTCCCAAAGATGGCCTCACGGAGAGGGTGCCGAGTACGCGGCAAGGACGAGGGGAGATGAGTTCTCCGCGTCCTCCGGTCTCCGCGTGAGACGGCCGTACGACTTCGTTTGCACGATGAGATTGCATCGGGACAATCCCATGCTGGCGTTTTGGGCGAGAAACATCCATACTACCGCCGCGAAACCATCGCTCCCGCATTCCTCGCATTCCCCCGTACAGGATCGACAGCCCATGCACCTTCGCCTGCTCACGCTCGCCTTTTCGCTGGCGCTCGCCGCGTGCGCCACGTCCGCCGGTCCGCGCGTGGCCAACAACCCGTGCGACGACCCGGCGTACCGCGCGCTCAAGGCGCAGCCCGTGGACAGCCTGTCGGCGCGCGAGTACAAGGAGCTGCAGCGGGGCGACGCCGTGTGCGGGCAGGTGACGGCCGTGCTGGCCGCCAACGCGGGCGGGCAGCCGCGCGGGCCGGAGCCGGTGCTGGACACCGACGCCCACACGGCTGCCATGCAGAACGAGCTGGGCTCGGAGATCTTCGTCCGCAACAAGGGCAACGTGCCCATCATCGTCACCTCGCTCACGCTCACCGCCTGCGCGGGCGTGCGGGACTTCTGCGGCACGCAGCACCCGCGCGTGCGCATTGAGCCGGGCGACGTGCGGCGCGTGGCGCGGGTGCGCTTTCGCGATGCGATGGTCGGCAGCTTCCAGTATTCCTACCGGGTGGAGCCGGTGGATCCCGCGCAGGACTGAGCCGCCGCGGCCCGTTCCCGGAGCCCCCGCCGGCGCCCTGCGCGGCCGGCGGGGGCTCCGCGCGTTGATGCGCATGACCGCCGGTGTTAAATTGCAGGGCTGGACCATGATACCGACCCACGAAGACCCATGAGCAAGTTGAGCGACGAGGTCCGCCGCCGGCGGACCTTTGCCATTATCAGCCATCCCGACGCGGGCAAGACGACCCTGACCGAAAAGCTGCTGCTTTACGGCGGGGCCATCCACCTGGCCGGGAGCGTAAAGGCGCGCCGTGCGGCGCGGCACGCCACCAGCGACTGGATGGCGATGGAGCAGGAGCGCGGCATTTCCGTGACCTCCTCCGTCCTCCAGTTCGAGTACCTGGGCAAGGCCGTGAACCTGCTGGACACCCCTGGCCACCAGGACTTCAGCGAGGACACGTACCGCACGCTCATGGCGGCGGACAGCGCCGTGATGCTGCTGGACAACCGCAAGGGCGTCGAGGAGCAGACGCGCAAGCTGTTCGAGGTGTGCCGCCTGCGCAAAACGCCCGTGTTCACCTTCGTGAACAAGTGCGACCGACCGGGCGAATCGCCGCTCAAGCTCATCGACGACGTGGAGCGCGAGCTGGGGATGCGGTGCTATCCCATGATGTGGCCCATTTTGGATGGCGACCGCTTCGTGGGCGTGTACGACCGGGTGACCCGCAAGGTGCACCTCTTTGAGCGGGGCGAGGACCACGGCCAGAGCCGCGTGGACGAGTTCACGGGGCTGCTGGACGACGCCCACATCCAGGAGGCCATCCCCGAGCGCGCCCTGGACCAGCTGCTGGAGGACCTGGAGCTGCTGGACATGGCGGGCGGCGACTTTACCGTGGAAGAGTTCCTGGCCGGCGAGGTGTCGCCCGTGTTCTTTGGCAGCGCGCTGACGAACTTTGGGCTGGAGCCGTTCCTGCGCCGGTTCCTGGACCTGGCGCCGTCGCCCACGCCGCGCAATTCCAGCGTGGGCGAGGTCAATCCGCTCAAGCCGGAGTTCACGGGCTTCGTGTTCAAGATCCAGGCGAACATGGATCCCAAGCACCGCGACCGCATTGCCTTCGTGCGCGTGTGCTCGGGGCGGTTCGAGGCGGGGATGCAGGTAAAGCACGTGCGCAGCGGAAAGCCCATCCGCCTGGCGGCGCCCACGCAGTTCATGGCCCGCGAGCGCACGCTCATCGACGAGGCGTGGCCGGGCGACGTGATCGGCATCCACGACCGCGGCAACCTGCGCATCGGCGACACGCTGAGCGCGGACGGCGACCTGGAGTTCGCCGGCATCCCGCGGTTCTCGCCGGAGCACTTCGCGCGCATCGTCATCGGCGATCCCATGAAGCGCAAGCAGCTGGACACGGGGCTGCAGCAGCTGTCCGAGGAGGGCGCGGCGCAGGTGTTCTACGCCGAGTCCATCACGGGTCCCGCGCCCATCATCGGCGCCGTGGGCAAGCTGCAGTTCGACGTGCTGCTGCACCGGCTGGAGCACGAGTACAACGTCAAGGCGCGGCTGGAGCACATGTCGTTCGTGGCCGCGCGCTGGGTGGTGGCGCCCAGGGCCGAGGTGGAGCGGCTGGCGGGCGGGCACGGCCGCATGCTGGTGTACGATGCCAAGCAGGCGCCGCTGGTGCTCTTCGACAGCGAGTGGACCATGCGCACCACCATCGACCGCGAAAAGACCATCGCCTTTCACGACGTCGCGCCGTAACGGGCGAGGCGCGGCGGACGGCGGATCGCATCCCACGGCGGTTCGGTGGATGGGGATCGATGACGAACAGGGTGCCTTCCGCGCGGGAGGCACCCTGTTTTTCGCGGATTTCGTCGCAGCGCGCCCCCGGAACTTCGCCTGCGCCCACAGAAACGACGTTCCGAAGGAGGCGCCCCGCGGGATCTCCACGGCTGCAGGATCTCGAGCCCCGACCCAAGGCATCTACTCCGCGTGCGGCACGTGCTCCGTTCAGCCGCACGCACCCGAACGCGGCCTCCCGGACCGGACGCGGCGCACGAGCACGGAACGGTAGATTCCTCGGTCGGCGCCCAGGGTTCGCGAGAAATCAGGATCCGGCGGGCGCGTTCCTCGGAATGACAGTTTCGCGGAGCGGCGAGGTTTTCCGGGACCCGTGAGCGGGAAAGTGCCGGCGTGTGGGCGGCGGTCCTGGAACGGGAGAGTAGATCCTTCGGTCGGCGCCAAAGATCCGGCACGGGATGGATCCGTCGAGCGCCTCCCTCAGGAAAACGATCGGTGTGGGAATGCAAAGAGGGGGACGGCGCGCCGCGCCGTCCCCCTTTCGTGTATCCAGCCGATGCGGGCTATTCGTCGTCGCGCGGGGCGGCGTAGAGGGCCTCGATGACGTCGGCGTAGTGCTTCTCCACCAGCTTGCGCTTGACCTTGAGCGTGGGCGTGAGCATCCCGCTCTCGATGGTGAACTCCTGCGCCAGCACGGCCACCTTCTTGGGCCGCTCGTACTTGGCGAACTCGCCCAATCCGCCCAGCGCCTCCCCCTCCAGCAGCTTCACCACGCGCGGGTCGCGGGCGAGCGCATCGCGGTCCGTTCCGGTGATCCCCTGCGCCGCGGCCCACGGCAGCAGGTTCTCCCACTCGGGCACCACCAGGATGCTGGGGAACGGCCGCCGGTCGCCGATGATCACGGCCTGCCCGATGAAGGGCGACATCACCGCGGCGTTCTCCATGGGCTGCGGCGCCACGTTCTTGCCGCCCGCCGTCACGATGATGTTCTTCAGCCGGTCGGTGATGCGCAGAAAGCCGTCCGGCGTGAGCTCGCCGATGTCGCCCGTGTGGAACCAGCCGTCGGCGTCGATCACCTCGCGCGTGGCCTCGTCGTTCCGCCAGTAGCCCTTCATGATCTGCGGGCCGCGCATCAGGATCTCGCCGTTCGCGGGCTCGATGCGGACCTCGGTGCCGGGGATGGGCTTGCCGACGGTGCCCAGCTTGATGGCGTCGGGCTTGTTCACCGCGATCACGGGCGACGTTTCCGTGAGCCCGTATCCCTCGTACACCGGCAGCCCGGCGGCGTAGAAGAACTTGGCCACGTCCGCCGAGAGCGGCGCCCCGCCGGAGACGAAGTTGCGCACCCGTCCGCCCGTGCGCTCGCGCAGCTTGGCGAACACGAGCTTGTCCGCCAGCCGGTACTGGATGGCCTGCAGCGCCGACGGCGTGCCCCCGGCGAGGCGGACGTCCGCCACGCCCTCGCCCACCCCGCGCGCCCAGGCCACGATCTTCGCCTTGAGCCCCGTGGCGCCCACGACGCGCGCGAAGATCTTTTCGAACAGGCGGGGCACGGACACGGCGATCATGGGCCGCACCTCGCCCAGGTAGTCCGCCACCTTGTCAACGGACTCGGCGTAGGCGGTGGTGGCGCCCACGTCCCAGTACAGGTAGTCCACCATCCGCTCGAAGACGTGCGACAGCGGCAGGAACGAGAGGGTGGTGTCGCCCTTCAGGATGACGTTGCCCAGGCCGTGCTGCAGGCTGGCGGCCACGTTGCTCATCAGGTTCCAGTGCGTGAGCATGACCCCCTTGGGGTTGCCCGTGGTCCCCGACGTGTAGATGAGCGTGGCCACGTCGTCGCGATGCACGGCCAGCGCCCGCGCGCGGAAGCCGGCCGAGCGCCCCGCCTTGAGCGCCGCCTGCCCGCTCGCCAGGAACTCGCTGAACGCCGTGGCCCCCGGCGCCGGATCGAAGCTCACCACCTGCTGCAGCTCGGGGAGGCCGGCGCGAATCTCCTGGATCTTGGCGGCCTGTCCGGGCGTGGAGACGAAGATGATCTTCGCGCCGGAGTCGCGCAGGATGTACTCCACCTGGTTGGCCGGCAGGGTGGGGTAGATGGGCACGTCCACGGCGCCCATCCCCACGGCCGCGAAGTCCGTGATCGCCCACTCCGGGCGGTTCTCGGAGAGTATGGCCACGCGGTCCCCCGGCGCGATGCCCGCTTCTTCCAACGCGGCGGCCAGCGCCGTGACGCGCTCCTCGACCTGCGCGTGGGAGAGGGGCGTCCAGGTGCCGTCGGCGGCGCGGTACAGCATGGCCCGGGGCCCGCCGTGCCGCGCGATGCCGCCGAAGAACAGCTTGGGGATGGTGTCGCGCTCCACGGGGCGCAGCGGATCCAGGGTATTCTGCATCTGCGGATGTGCCCCGCCGGGGGGCCTTGGGTGCGACGAAATGCGCGGCCGGACGCGGCCTGCGACCCCGCGAACATACCCGCCGCACCGGGCGGGGACAAGCGTTCGCGCGGACGTTCGATCGGCCCCCACCCCCGGCCCGCCCCCCGGCAAAACTGCCGCGGGGAGAGGGGGAGAACTGCATTCGCGCAGAGGGGCGGGGTTCCAGCCGACGCCCCCACCCGCTCGTTCCTCGCGACCTCCCCCAAAAACCTGGGGGAGGTGCTTACAGGCCAGCCGCTGTGCCCGCGTGGCACTTGCCCGTGCCGGGCAGTCCGCGCAGGCGGACTTTGTGTCCTCGTTGCAGCGAATTCATTCGCCCGGCTGGAGGCGTGCACGGCTGATGGTTGTCTGCTCGTGCACCGTCCGCGGGTCCGCTCCGGGCTGATCATCATCCCTCCCCCATCCGTTCCCTTTGTTGACCCTGGGAGGAGCCGGACCTATACATGCAGCCGTGCGTCCGCCGGTGCGTGGACGATGGGCCGCGCCGAGACGTGCGTGGGGGATCAATGATCGGGAGTGGAGATGCAGCACGACACCAAGAAAATCGCGTTATTCGTCGATTTCGACAACATCTACCTGGGACTGCGCGAAACCTCGCGCGAGGCGGCGGAGGCGTTCGCCACCCGGCCGGGCGTCTGGCTCAAGTGGATCGAGCACGGGATGCAGCTGGACCCCGCCGCCGACCGCAGCGGGCCCAAGGAGAACCGCGTCCTCATCCGCCGCTGCTACCTGAACCCCGACACCTTCGGCAAGTACCGCGGCTACTTCACGCACAGCGGCTTTACGGTCGTCGACTGCCCCACCCTCACCAGCCGCGGCAAGAACAGCAGCGACATCGTGATGGTGATGGACATCCTGGATGCGCTGCGGCACGAGACGCACTTCGACCGCTTCGTCATCATGTCGGCGGACGCAGACTTTACCCCCGTGCTGCAGCGGCTGCGCGCGCATGACCGGCGGACGGCCGTGCTGGTGAGCGGGCAGGCGGCGCCGGCGTATCGTGCGGCGTGCGACCGGCTGATCACGGAAGACCAGTTCATCGAACTGGCGCTGGAGATGCCCGCCCTGCCGGAGCCCCAGCGTCCCCCGCCGGGGCTGTCCGCGCCCGTATCCGCCACCAACGGGACGGCATCCAACGGGTCCGGCGTATCCACCGCCAACCGCGACCCGGAGCTGCTGGCGGCCATCGGCCGGCGGGTGTACGAGGAGGCCAGCTCCTCGGGGACGCTCTCGGCGTCGGAGCTGCCCCGCATTCTCCGCGAGTTCAAGGAGTTCACCCCCAGCAGCAACTGGCTGGGCTACTACTCGCTGCAGAACCTGGCGGAGGCGGTGCTGGCCCACCGTCCCGAGCTGCGCATTACGGACGACGACCCGTGGCGCATTGCCGTGCAGGTGGCCGAGGAGCCCGCCGCGCCCGCCCCCGGCGAGGTGCTGGTTCCGCAGATTGCCGCGCAGCAGCCGGGGGCGGAGTGGGGGCCCATCCGCGATCGCGTGCTGGAGCGCGTGGCGGGGATGGTGGCGGAAGCAGCCGAGCCGGTGGTGATGGGCAAGGCCGCGCACATCGCCATCCAGGAAGCGGGGCCGCTCATCACCGAAACGCGCTGGCTGGGCAAGGGCACGTTCAAGAACCTGCTGCTCAGCGTGCCGGATCTGCCCTTCCGCGTGGTGGCGTCGCCGCTGCCGGGCTACCTGTACGATCCGGCGCGGCATGCGGACCCCCGCCAGCGCGCCTCGACGGACGGGCTGGCGGAGATGGAGCCGGAGATGGCGTCGCTCATCCGCCGCATCCATCAGCTCACCGACGCGCCCAAGCTTACGCCGCGCCAGTACCGCGTGCTGTGGGAGGTGATCGCCAAGGAGATCACCCGCGCGCCGTACAGCCTGATGAGCACCGGCAAGGCCGTGCGCGACCAGTGCGTGGAGCGCGGCGAGCCCATCGCGCGGCAGAGCATTACGCTGGTGCTGCGCGGGCTGAGCTATGCCGCCTACCGCTTCTGGGATCCGCCGCACCGGGCGGACAACCTGGCCTACACGTATCGCGGCAACCTGCTGAACCTGCTTCGCCAGGCGCAGGTCACGCTCAGCGACGACGAGCTCCGCATGCTGGACGACTGGCTGATGGGCCCCATCGCCGAGGAGCCGCACGAGCCGTCGCGGCCGCACACCGCCGCCGTTCCGGCCGATACTGTCCGGGGCGATGCCGGATTCCCCTCCCCCGCCGAACCCGCCCAGGTGGCCGCGATGGATGAACCGCCCGTCAATCCCGGCGACGCCCCGCCCGCGGAGCCCGTGGAGACGATCGAGCCCGACTTCGCGACGGCCGATGCGCTCCCCGCCGACGAGTCGCACGAGCCTGCCTCTGTGGATGACACCGTCGCGGCGGATTGGCAGCCCGCGGAAGGTGTCGCTCCCACCGGCGCGTCGCCCACGTCGGAGCCCGCGACGGGATCGGCCGATGATGCGGTGCCCGCGAACGAATCTCCCGCATCCGCGCCGCCTGCCGCGACTTCCGCTGATGCCGCCGATGCCGTCGATGCCGTCGAATCTCCCTCAGCCGCGCCTACGATGGCATCGGATGAGGCCCGTCCCGCCGGGGAGGATGTACCGCCGGTGAACGACGCGGTTCTATTGGATGAGCAGACGGTGGATCAGCAGACGGCAGATGAGCCCGCGGACGATCTGCCGTCCCTCGTCGCCGAGCCGCCTGCCGCCGTGGACGCGGATCCGGAGCTCGCCGACGCGATCTCTGCGGAGCTGTCGGATGATCATGGCCCCCGCGGAGCCGACGAGGTGACGGCGGAGTGGGAGATGTCCGGCGAGCCCGCCGCCCCGGCCGACGCGTCCGCTGCCGCGCCGCCCGATGCGCCTTCCACGGAGCTTCCGCCGAGCGAAGCCCCGTCCGACGAAATCGTCCACGCCGAGTGGCAGCCCGCGGACGCGGATGCCGTGAGCGAAGCGGAGCCGCCCGCCGCGCCGCCCTCGGCCGAGCCGGCGTCCCATACACCCGCCGCTCCCCCGTCCGCACCTGCCGAGGCGTCGAATGAGATCGTCGCGGCCGAGTGGCAGCCGGCCGATGCGGCGCCCGTGTCCGACGCCGGGCCGCCTGCCGCGCCTGCATCCCCGGAGCCGGCGCAACCGGAAGCGCCGGCCGTGTCTGCGCCCGCGGATGCCGCGGCCAACGACATCTTCACCCCCTTCTGGGAAACGGCGGACGACTCCGACTCGCCAGCGGAGCCGCCGCCCGCCGCCCAGCCTGTATCCTCCGCCGAGCCGATCATCGAGGCGGATGCTCCGGATGGGGAACCCGTGATGCCGCTGTGGGAGGCCGTGACGCCGGACGCGCCCGCGGAGGGCTCGCCGCCGCCCGCCGGCGTTGACCCGGCTCCGCATGCCGATGCGTCAGCGGACGCGGCGCCGCAGATGGATGCCTTTCCGCCGGAAGCGTCGGATGCGGGTAATCCGCAGGGGAGCGCGGAGGGCACGGACGGGGTGCCGGCGGAGGCGCCTGCCGCCGCGGACGATGCGTCGCCACGGGAGGATCAGCCCGCGCAGCCGCCGCTGTGGTGGCAGGAGTGATACCACATTCTCTGATTGACTGTGCATTCATGCTTCAAAGAAGGTCTCACACAGGGGGAAAGAGGACACGGGGAGCAGATCCAGTCTTTGCTGTCCTCCGTGACCTCTTTCCCTCTGTGTGAGACAGCAGTAACACTCCCCATGCACAATCAACCGTGCGATCCGGTAGGAGACGGCAGTAAAATTCCGTCTGCACAATCAATCGCGGGAATCGGTATGAGGTAGCGCATCCGCCATCCCACATTGCACATCGCCCGCCCTGGCAACGAGCCGGGGCGGGCGATTGTGCGTGCGGAGGTGGATGCGCGTCAGGCGACGGTGTCGGCCGCGGCCTCCTCGGCGTCGGTCGGGTATGCCTCGCAGCCGAGCCCGCCGCAGGTGCCGTCGCAGCTGGCGAGCGGGGCGTCCAGGCAGACCGGGCTGGGGCAGCCCGGGAACGTTTTGCCCCCGCCGACCTGGTCGTGTCCGTGCACGGTTCCCAGGCCGCGCACCAGCGGCGCGGTGTCGAACGACTGCACGGCCAGGGCATCGATGCTGAGCTTGAGCTTGCGCATTAGGATCCTCCAGGAAAGATCGGGGTTGTCGGGCGGGGCGGGACATGGAGGATAACGGAACGGGCGGATTTAATCAACAGGATTGTGTCCGTAACCGTAACGGACATATGCAGATGCGAGCGGACGCGGAGAGCCCCTGCCGGTGCCCTCCGCGCCCGCTTGCTGGATCGATCCCGCTGCCGGGACTGACGCGGATTACTTTCCGCGGCCGGTCTCCTCCTGCAGTTCGTCGATCTTCTTGGAGGCCGCAGCCTTGGTGAGCTCGTCCTCCACCTTCACGCCGGCCTCCTCGGCCAGGGTGTGCAGATAGGAGCGCTGGGCACCCGTCATCGGCTCGTCGCCGGTGGTCCAGTTGTCCGGGTCCTTGATCATGTTGCCCGGGTCCTGCTCCGCGATCTCCTGCGTCTTGCGGTCCGTCATCGGTGTCCTCCCCTATTCCTTCAAGTGGCTCAACGGCAACCAGTTGACGGAGGTCCTAAGCAGGAAGCATGCCGAAGTAAAACCGAAGACGGCTTGACATCGTCCGCGTGTGACCAGATCATCCATCCGCCCGGTTTTCGCCCCTCCACCCGCCGAACGCCTGTGACGAGCACGGACGCGACCCCCGGCCCGGCAATCCGCTGCCGCGGCCTGCACAAGCGCTTTGGCGAGACGGTGGCCGTGCGCGCGCTGGACCTGGAGGTGCAGCGGGGCGAGTGCTTTGGCCTGCTGGGGCCCAACGGCGCGGGCAAGACCACGACCATCGAGATCCTGGAGGGGCTGCAGCCCGCGGACGGCGGCGAGGTGGAGATCCTGGGGATGCGCTGGGACCGGCAGGCCGCCGACATTCGCCAGCGCCTGGGCGTGCAGCTGCAGGAAAGCGAGTTCCCCGACCGGCTCACGACGGCGGAGATCGTGCGGATGTTCCGCTCGTTCTTTCACCAGGGCCCGTCCGCTGAAGAGCTGATCGACTTCGTGCAGCTGGCGGAAAAGGCCGGCACGCAGGTGCGCCACCTGTCCGGCGGGCAGCGCCAGCGTTTGTCCGTGGCGTGCGCGCTGGCGGGGCAGCCGGACATCCTGTTCCTGGACGAGCCCACGACGGGGCTGGACCCGCAGTCGCGGCGCCAGCTGTGGGACGTGTGCGAGGCGTTCTTGGCGCGCGGGGGCACCATCCTGCTCACAACGCACTTCATGGACGAGGCGGAAAAGCTCAGCGACCGCATCGCCATCCTGGACCGCGGGCAGATCATTGCGCAGGGCACGCCGGAGGAGCTCATCCGGTCGCTGGGCGGCGCGCACGTCATCGAGTTCGCCGCCACCGTGCTCCCGCCGGAGGACGAGCTGCACGCGCTCCCCGGCGCCACGCGCGTGTCCCGCCGCGGCGATTCGACGCTCATCAGCGTGGATGAGCCGCACCGCTCGCTGCCCATCCTGCTGGAGCTGATCAACGCCGCCGGCGGCGAGCTGACCGCCCTCACCACCCACCGCGCCACCCTGGACGACGTCTTTCTCTCCATGACCGGCCGCGCACTGCGGGAGGAGTAACGTCCGGCCCATCCACATCAAAGAATACCGCGTCTCGCAATCTCCCATGTAGAGCGGAAGAAACGACTTGAACTCTGCGTTGGAATCTGTGGCCGGGCCGCAGGCGGAAGCGTGTAAAGCGGTAGAAGACCTCATGCAGAAACGCGGACGCAGAGGTCCTGCGCCTCCGCGGACCCGCGTAAGAGCCTTCTGGGTGGATGGGTCCTGCGGGACTAGCGGATGGGCAGCACCAGGCGGGCTTCGCAGCCGGGGCGGTCGTCGCGGTTGGCCAGGGTGAGCGTGCCGCCGTGCGCCTCGGCAATCTGGCGGCTGAGCACCAGGCCGATGCCGGAGCCGCTGGGCTTCGTCGTGAAGAACGGGACGAACAGGTTGCCGGAGTTGGCGATCCCCGGCCCCTCGTCGCGGATCCACAGGGTGACGGAGCGCCCATCCGCATCCCACCCGGCCTCCACGCCGCCCCCCGTTTCCGCCGCCGCCTCGGCCGCGTTGGCCAGCAGGTTGATGAGCACCTGGTCCAGCTGGTCGGGGTCCGCGCTCACCGTCACGGGCGGGCCGTCCACCAGGCGGACGGCACCGCGCCGCTCCAGCCGCACGGCGCGCTGCACCAGCTCGCGCACCTCCACGGGTCGCTTGCGGGGCGGAGGGAGCCGGGCCAGGCGGGCATAGCTGCTCATGAAGCGCCCCAGCGCCTCCGCGCGCGAGGCGACCACGGCCAGCCCCTGCTCCAGGTCCTCGTCCCGGTCCGGCGGGGCGGGGTCGCGTTCCAGCAGGCTGAGCAGGGAGTGCGAGATGGACTGGATGGGGGCCAGCGAGTTGTTGATCTCGTGGCTCAGCAC
>DASQZE010000273.1:0-13206 GCA_035638875.1 Longimicrobium sp. | reverse complement strand
GAGATCATGCCGGACGGGTGGTTCGGGTTCGGCATCCAGTGCCGCGACTGCGGCGTGACGAACGTGAACGGGCGCTCCGAGTTCCGCTTTCGCCAGGCGCCCTCGGTGGTCAGCGTGGAGTCCGGCACCCCCGCCGCCGGGGCGGGGATGCGCCGCGGCGACCGGCTGACCCACGTGGACGGCGTGTCGCTCACGACGGCGGAAGGATGGCGGCGGTTCGGCGCGATCCAGCCGGGGCAGCGGGTGGCGTGGACGTACACCCGCGACGGCCGCCGCCTGCAGTCCGCCATGACGGCCCTGCGCCGCCCGGACGCCCGCCGCGCGCCCGCGGCCCCCACCGCGCAGGCCCAGCGCCTGCGCTACTCGGGGACGGTGGGGGGCGCGCAGGTGGAGGTGCGCGGCGCCCCAGTCACCGTCTCCACGGACCCGCGCACGGGCGAAACGGTCATCCGCAGCGCCGACACGACGGTGCGCATCCGGCCGCAGCGCAGCCGGTAGATAGCGGCCAACAGGAGGAGGAAGTATAGAGCGGGGGTGGGCGGGAGCGAATGAATTTGCGGCTACAACTTCACACTGTCGGCCTCCGCCGACACCGAGAACGGGACGGCTCCGTGGCGCGGCACGGGGAATCTGCTCCACGGGTGACGTGATTCGGCGATTCGATTGGATTCCGCCCCGTGCAGTCCGCGCAGGCGGACTTTGCGCATTTCCAGCGGCGAATTCATTCGCTCGTGGATGGCGCGAGGCCGGCTTCCATGTACGCGGATGATCCGCACCATTCGCCTCGGCGGCATCATCATCATCCTTGCGTAAAAGTACGATCGGTCGTAAACTGCCACGCATGAGCAAGGGAGCCGCGACCCGAGACCGCATCATCGAGCGTGCGCTGCGCGCCGCGAGCGTCGACGGGCTGGAGGGGATCAGCCTGGGCAAGCTCGCGTCGGACGTGGGCATGTCCAAGAGCGGGCTGTTCGCGCACTTTGCGTCCAAGGAGGCGCTGCAGATCGACGTGCTCGCCGCAGCCTCGGACAAGTTCAAGGAGATCGTCGTAGAGCCGGCGTTCCAGGCCGCGCGCGGCGAGCCGCGGGTGCGCTCCCTGTTCCAGCACTGGCTCAAGTGGGAGCGCAACGAGAGCCTGCCTGGCGGATGCGTGTTCATGCACGCCATCGCGGAGCTGGATGATCGCCCCGGCCCGGCCCGCGACGCGCTGGTGGACTGGCAGCAGCAGTGGCTGGACGCGCTGGCCAAGGCCGTCCGCATTTCCGTGAACGAGGGCCACTTTCGCACGGACGTGGACGCGGAGCTGTTCGCATTTCAGCAGTACGGGCTGGTGATGGCATACTACCACGCCCGCCGCCTGTTCAACGATCCCAGGGCCGAGGAGCGCGTGCAACGCGCCTTCGATGCGCTCGTGGTGGCCGCGCGCGCCTGATTTTCCCCATCCCCGACAGCACGGAGCCGACTGATGAAAAGCACCGCATCCGCCAGCAAGAAAAAAAGCACGAACGGTCGTCTTATGCCCCTGGCCCTGCGGGCGGTGCGCACCTGGTTCCGCGTGGCGGCGGCCGTGGCGCCCCGGACGGTGGAGCGGCAGGCGGCGTCGCTCTTTTTGACGCCCATGCCCAAGCGCCGGAACACCGTGTCGCTGGAGGATGCGTCGGCTGGCCGGTACGCAATGACGGTGCGCGAGGGTGAGCTGCAGGTGGCCGCGTGGAGCTGGGGGAGCGGGCCCACGGTGCTGCTGGCGCACGGCTGGGGCGGATGCGCGTCGGACATGGCGCCGCTGGCGGCGGAGCTGGAGCGCGCCGGCTACCGCGCCGTGCTCTTCGACTTTCCCGCGCACGGACACTCGCGGGGCAAGCAGACCAACATGGTGGAGTGGCTGCGGGTGATGCGCGCGGTGGTGGCCGCCGTGGGCCCGCTGCACGCCGTGGTGGGCCACTCCTTCGGCGGGGCGGCGATGGCCATCGCGCTGGCGGAGCACGAGATGGACGTGCAGGGCGCCGTGCTGCTGGCGCCCGTCATTGGCCCCACGCTGTTCGTGGACCGGTTCACGGGGATGATCGGCCTGCCGCCCGCGCGCGCGGAGGGGATGATGCGGCACATCGCGCGGACGGTGGGGCGCGAGCCGGTGACGCTGGACGCGCGGCACGCGGCGGCCACCCTGCGCCTGCCCGCGCTCATCGTGCACGATCCCGAGGACCGCGAGGTGCCGTGGGCGCACGGGGCGGAGATCGCGAACGCCTGGCTGGGCAGCCGGCTGATGCCCGCGGAGGGCCTGGGCCACACGCGGCTCCTGCGCGACCCGGTGATCCTCGCCACGGCCCTGGAGTTCATCGCCGGCCTCGCCGTCCGCCCCGCGCCCCTCGCCGTCGCGAGCTGAGGGGTGCGGGGAGGAAAAAGCCGGGAGGTGAGGAGGCGAAGCAGATCCGGGGAGTAGCCTGGTTTGGGAGGAGGCGGCAGAGACGGGAGCGAATGAATTCGCGGCTTCGCGGCTACAACGTCACGCTGTCCGCCTCCGCGGACACGGCGCGGGCGGAGTCCAGGCGCGTGGCGGGGCACGAGCGCGGGCGGAGCAGATTCCTCGGTCGCGCGCGAAGTGCCGGCGGGATGATGGTTTCACGCGGGCGCTCCACTCGGAATGACAGTTCCTTCGGAGCGCAGAGATGTTGTTGCTGTTCAGACGGTTGAGCCCCGCACGGCCGCGTAGCGGCCGGGGCGGGGCTTCCGGCTTTCCCAGCGGCGGATTCATTTGCTCAGGACGGATCTGCGCTCACTCGGACGAAACCCCGCGCCGTGTGATCGATCATCCGCTCAGACGGATATCCGCTCCCCACGGACGAAACCCCGCTCCGTCTCGATCCCATCCATCCGCTGACGCGCATCACCGTGTCCGCGCGGAATCCATCCCTCTCCCCGCCTCACGCCTTCGTCGGCGGGCGGAGGGGGCTCATGTGGATGGTGGGCGGGCTGCGGTCGCCCTCCGCGGGGACGGCGACCTCGTAGAAGTATCCATCCCCCTGCAGCGCACCCACCTCCTCCGCCGTGATCCCCAGCTCGCCGCTGCCGCCCACCACGCGGATGGGGCGGCCGGCCTCGATCTCCCGCGCGGTGAACAGCTCGGCCAGGTACAGCGCGCCGGGCGAGCCCTGCCGCAGCATCCGCGGCGCCGTTTCTTCGATGAAGGCGGCGATCACGTTCATCAGCCCGTCTGCTTCCGTGGGCTGGCCACGCTCCGTGCGCACCAGCGTCGCCACGCGCCGTCCCCGCTCGTTCCATTGGACCACTCCGTACGCCATCCATCCTCCTCGTCCGTCCCCGAAAATCCCGCGCGAAGCCGGACGGACGTGCAACCGCCGGGCCGCCGCCCTTGTCCATCCGCCGCGGCGCGAGCACCTTGCACCGCTGCAGCCGTCCGCATTCCATCGCACAGGAGCCGCATTCCGATGATCATGCCCGCCGCGGGCCGCGTTGCCCTCGCCGCACTGGCACTTTCGCTGGCCGCCGTCCCCGCCGCCGCGCAGGAGAGCGGCGCGTTCGTCATCCGCCTGGGGCGCGACACCGTGGCCGTGGAGCAGTTCACGCGCACGGCCGGCCGCATCACGGGGACGCTGGTGAGCCGCACGCCGCGCACCGCCGTCCGCACCTACACGGCCGACCTGCGCCCCGACGGCACCATCGGCCGGCTGGAGATGACCACGCGCATCCCGTCCGCCCCCGCGCTGCTGCCGCAGACCATCACCATGACCATGGGCGCGGACAGCGCGGACGTGCACATCGTCCGCGGCGACACCGTGCGCGACCTCAAGGTGGCCGCCGGCGCCGGCGCGTTTCCGTGGGTGGGCAACTCGTACGGGCTGGCCGAGCCGGCCCTGCGCTTTGCCGCCGCGCGCGGCCTGGACTCCGCGGCCGTGACCATCGTGTCGCCGGGGGCGCGGCAGGCGGGCACGGTCAGCTTCATCCGCCGCGGCGCGGACAGCGTGCTCATTCGCTCCGGGCAGGGCGTCACGCGGGCGCGGGTGGATGCGCGAGGGCGCGTGCTGGGCGCGCACAGCCCGGAAAGCACCGTCAAGGCGAACGTCGAGCGGGTGGAGTCGCTGGATGCGGCCGCCTTCGCGGCGGAGTTCACCCGGCGCGACCAGGGCGGACAGGGGCTGGGTGCGCTTTCCGTGCGCGACAGCGTCGTGGCGAGCGTGGGGGGCGCCAACGTCTCCGTGGCGTACGGCCGGCCGTCCATGCGCGGCCGGCGGATCATGGGCCAGGTGGTGCCGTTCGGGCAGGTGTGGCGCACGGGCGCCAACGAGGCCACGGCGTTCCGCACGGACCGCGACCTGGTGATCGGCGGGACGCGCGTGCCGGCGGGGAGCTACACGCTGTGGACGGTCCCCGGCCCGGACGAGTGGACGCTCATCATCAACAAGCAGACGGGGCAGTGGGGGACCGTGTACGATCCCGCGCAGGACCTGGCGCGCGTCCCCGTCCGCGCGTCGCTGGAAAGCGGCCCGCCCGTGGAGCTGCTGACCCTGCGCATTCTGCCCGACGGGACGGGCGGCATGATGGTGATGGCGTGGGAGGCCACCACCGTCGCCATCCCCATCGCCGTGGCGCCGTGAGCGAGCCGGCGCCGCTGGACGTGGGGCCCACGCCGGACGGCACGGAGCTGCGCATCCGCTGGAAGGACGGCGGCGTGTCGGATTATCAGCCGCGCTACCTGCGGCTGATGTGCCCGTGCGCCGGCTGCATCGACGAGTTCACGGGCCGGCCGCTGGTGAACCCGGCGACGGTGCCCATGGACGTGCATCCCGCGTCCATCCACTACGTGGGCGACTACGCCATCCGCTTCGACTGGAGCGACGGCCACCACACGGGCATCTACCCGTGGGACTACCTGCGCGACATCTCAACGAGCACCTGACGGCGGATGAGCTACGACCTGGACCTGTTCCGTCCCCCCGCGCACGGCGATGCGCTGGCCGCCGCGCGGGCGTCGTACGAGAGCGAGGACTACACGCCGCCCGCGCCGGACTCCGGGTGGCGCGAGCGGATGCACGCCGCGGCCGCCGCCGTCACCGAGGCGGACTTCTCGCTGGAGGCGGAGCACGCGGGCGAGGGGCCGCTGGAGGAGCGCATCGAGCTGAACGGGCCGGAGGAGGGCACGGGGCTGCAGATCCTGGTCTTTGCCAGCGCGGCCTACGTGCACCTCCCGTTCTGGCACGACGGGCAGGACGCGGAGGATGCGTGGGAGCAGGCGTGGAGCCTGCTGCGGGTGCTGGAGCGCGAGACCGGCTGGCGCACGTACGATCCGCAGCTGGACCGCGTCCTGGACCTGGATGCCGACCGCGCCGAGGTGCTGGCCGAGTACGCGCGCGGCGTGGCGACGGCCCGCGCCCTCTCCAACGCGCCCATCATCGCGAATGAGCAGCGCCCCTGGTGGAAGCTCTGGGGATGATGTCTGGCGGTGATGAGCAGGCGGGTGACGGGGCGGCGGATGACGAGCCGGGTCGGTGCCCGGTATGCCTCACCGCACTGTCATACCGATTCCCTTGATTGTTTGTTCACTTTGTTTATCTTTGGTCCAACCTCAACCAGAAGGCTGGGCCCATGTCGCAGCGGGACTTTCCACCGATCAAGGAATCAGCGGAGGAGTTGAAAGACCTGCTCGCGCATGAGCACTCCGCAAAGCGTAGGAACCGTCTTCACCTGCTTTTCCTTATCCGCTCTGACCAAGTGAAGAGCCGCGAAGAGGCAGCTTCCCGCCTCGTCGTCCACCGCAACACCGTATGGGGCTGGCTCGAAGCCTACAAAGCCGGAGGACTGGCGCAGATGCTCCGGATCGGGAAGACGGGCCCGAAGCCGGTGCAGAAGAGCCTCTCGCCTCCCGTGTTCAGTGCCCTGGAGAAGCAACTCAAGGACGAAGGGTTCCCTGGATATACCCACGTGCAGGAGTGGCTGCGCACGCAGTTCGGATGCGATCTGCCGTACAACACCGTCCACAAGCTCGTCCGCTACCGGCTCGGCGCGAAGCTGAAGCGTGCGCGGCCTCGCCATCAAAAAAAGCGACAGTGACGCCGCGGCCTTCCCCCGCCGCCTGATCCGCTTTCTCCACGGCGTCTTCGCCTTCTCTTCGCAACCCGTGCGGCTTTTCGTCCAGGACGAGGCGCGCTTCGGGCTTCACCAAGGCAACACCCGCCGCTTCATCACCGCGCCCGGGGTCAAGCCCCACCAGCTGGTCCTGCCACGCTACGAGTCGTACTGGCTGTTCGGCGCGGCCGAGCCGGCAAGTGGAGCGTCGTTCTTCCTCGAGATGCCGGCGCTGGATTCGCCTTGCTTCCAGGTGTACGTCAACGAGTTTGGGCGTGCCTTCCCCAACAGCATGAACGTGCTGGTGGTCGACGGTGCTCCCGCGCATGTCGCCGGCTCGTTGGTCATCCCCGACAACGTCGTGCTATTCCGGCTGCCGCCATACTGCCCTGAGCTAAACCCCATGGAGCGCGTCTGGCAGGATGTGCGGCAGCGCCTCAGCCCCAAGCTGCCCGCCGGGCTCAAGGCGCTCCGCGACGATGCCGCCAGGGTCATCTGTGAGTACACCCCGGAGACCCTGGCTTCCATCGCCGGCTTTCCGTATCTACTCGCCGCAAGTGCACAACTAATCTAGGGATTTGGTATCATTCCGAACGAGGAACGAGTGAGGAATCTACCCGCCCGTTGCAGGTGAACCGCCTCCATGGCGGGATCTCACCTTCCGCCGAATCGGGTATACGTCGTTGGGGCGGATGATATGGATGTGGATACGAAAGGGCGCCCTGCACGAGGGCGCCCTTCCGCGTTCATCCGCCAGTGTCCGATCGGTCACCGGCACTGTCGTTGGTGTCGGCGCAGGCCCGGCGCAGGCCGACAGTGTGAAGTTGTAGCCGCGAATTCATTCGCTCGTGTTTTCTCCTCATCTCCCACTGGCAGTCCGCATCCGCATCCGATGCCGCATCTCCGACTTCCACCACGCCCTACCGCAGCAGCCGCAGGTCGAACGCGAAGGGGCGCGACTCGGTGACGCGCACGCGGGCGGCGTCGGGGTGGCGGGGGTTGATGAGCAGGTTGCGCTCCTCCGGCAGCACGGCGGACGGCACCGCCAGCGCGAGCGATGCGGCATCCGCCAGCCACCGGTCCCCCGCGGCCGCGCACTCCGGCGACCCGGGCTCCGTCCAGCTTCGCGGCAGGCCGGCCGCGTTCACCTGCGCGGCCGCGGCGCCGTCGGGAAGCTCGATCTCGAAGAGGCGCAGGTCGTCCGGAACGTCCTCCGGGTCCGACCACACGAGCACCTCCAGCACCGCCAGCGCGGCCGTCTGGGCCGTGTACACGACAGGGCGGCCGGCGGAGTTCCACCGGCCGCCGTTCAGGCGCGCGCCTTCACCGTCCAGCGGGGCGTAGCATCCCCGCGCGATCCGCCACACCCGCATCAGGCAAAGATGCCGTGCGCCAATCGCCCCATGGCCTGCTCCACCACGCGCGCGCCCGCCTCCGTGGCCACCAGCTCCAGCGGCACCTGGCCCGCGAGGCCGCGGTTGGGCTTGCGGAGCCATCGCTGCGACTTGGCGGGATCGCCGAACGTCTCGTCGGCCAGCCCCAGCACGCGCGCCACCCGCGCCAGCCGGTCGGATTCCTCGGGCGACAGCAGCTGCCCCTTCTGCCTGCGCAGGGCCAGCGTGCGGCGCGGGATCACGAGCCGGTACAGCTCGTCCACCGTAATGCCGCCGCCCTGCACCAGCGAATCCACGGAAGCCGAGGGAAACCCCTCCTGCAGCGCCTCCACCAGCTCCAGGTCCGTCCGGATGTCGTGCCGGAGCACGTCCCGCCCGCCGAGACGCTCGGCGATTGCCGCGTTGGTCATCAAGTCGCTCCTTGTGCAGCCTTGCACCAATATCGTGGCAAGTTGGCCACGCAGCAAGGATGCCGTGCGAATCCGCCGGGACGGCGCGGCTACCGCGGCTCGCCTTCCAGCAGCTCGACGGTGCCGGAGAACTGGTCCGTCCGGTGGACGGTGCCGGGGCGGTCGCCCTCCGGGAGCGTGAGGTCCAGCACGCCCGTCGCCGTGCGCGTGCGGCGGACGAGCACGCCGCGCGCCACGTCGAAGTAAACGCGCCCGCGCTCCGTCTCGCGCGACGTGCCCCGCACCAGCACGCCGAACAGCCGTCCCGTCAGCACGCCGTTCGTCTCCCCCTCCGCCTCCACCACCGCGACGGTGCGTTCGCCGATTGCGCTGTCGCCCACCACGCGGTAGCGCATGATGCGCGTGTCGGTGGATTCCATCTCGTTGCCGCCGCCCTCCACCGTCCGGGCGCGGACGATCGTGTCTGCCCACGCCGTCCCCGGCAGGAGCGGCGCGGCGGGGAGCCGGGGAAAGAAGTCCCAGAACTGCCAGCGCAGGTCCGCCCGCGCGCGGATTGGGTCCGGGAACGCGGGGATGACGAGCGTCGTGTCCACCCCCCGCGCGCCGAACGCCAGCACGAACACGCGGCTGGGCCCGTCCTCCAGCACGCGCGCTTCTCCGCCGCCTTCCGCCTGCAGCCGCAGCGAGTCGTACCACGCCCGCGCCGTGTCCGCGGCCGCGAACGCGACGGCGAGGGTCGCATCGTGCCGCCGGATGCGCGGCGGCGAACCGGGCGTATCCATCACCCGCTCCGAGACCTCGCGGTACCGCAGCGTGTCGCCGGGCGTGCGCGCGTAGGCCTGCGCCTGCGCGGCGGCGGCGTGGGCGTGGAGCGCGGCGAGCAGCGCGAGGAACGGGACGGCTCGGATCATGGAGCGGGATGGAGAAGGAATGCGCTTCGATGGATGATCACGGTATACGCCACCGTCCCGGGCGAGGTCCCCGCGGAGCCGCGCCGGGCCCGATTCCGCGGACCCTCCTGCACCCGGAACTTGAACTGCGTCCATCTTTCAGGGGCGAAAACGCACAATCAAGCCCAGAGTCCGATGGATGGAAACGACGGGAGGACACAGAGCCGTCCTTCTCTGCGCCCCTCATCGTTTTCCCTCCGCGTGATTGGTTTTGCGGATGCCGCCGGGCGAGACCGGATCAGAAGAGGGATGTCTGCTCGCCAAGGGTGGCGGGGTCCACGGGGCGCTCGCCGAGCAGCTCCTGCATCTCGCGGGCGTTGGCGGGGCTGTGGCCGGCAAAGTGGTTGTTGAAAAAGCCGTACACATCCGTTGTGAGCGCGGCGCGCTTCAGCACGTCGGACCAGCCGCGGATCTCCTCGGAGCGGTCGAACTGCAGGTGCGAGTAGTCCGTGATGTCGCGGTTGGGGCCCATCCACCGGATGTAGTGAAAGTCCGCCGTGGGCCGCTCCGCCAGCTCCGTCATGATCTCGCGCGGAATCCACTTGCCGTCGCTGAGCGTCAGCGCCGCCCCGTGCTCCGCCAGCAGGGCAAGGAGCTCCGGCAGCACCTGCGGCTTCATCCACCGCGCCTGCCGCACCTCCACCGCAATGCGCAGGTCGCGCGGCAGCCGGGGGACGAACCGCTCCAGTGCCGCGAACTCGTCGGGCGAAAAGTCCGGGCCCAGCTGCACCAGGATGGGCCCCAGCTTGGGACCCAGCTCCCGCGCGCGGTCCATGAACTCGTTCACCACGTCGTCCGCGTCCAGCAGCCGGCGCTCGTGCGTGACCTCCTGCGGCAGCTTGAGCGCGAAGGTGAAGTCCTCCGGTGTGCGATCGGCCCATCCGCGCACCACCTTGGCCGCCGGGATGGCGTAGAAGGTGGAGTCCACCTCCACCGCGCGGAACGCCCTGGCGTACATCCCCAGGAAGTCCGCCGCGCGTGTGCCGGCCGGATACATGGGCCCCACCCACGCCGCGTAGTTCCACCCCTGCGTGCCGATGAGTATGCGTCCCGACATGATCTCGCGGATGATGGGTTGGTTGGATGAAGGGCGCTGCTTCGGGCCGGGCTCCCCACTCGGCAGGACTTGGGCCGGGCAGAGTTCGAGCCAGGCAGAGTTCCCAGCCGAGCAGAACTCCGAGCTGACGGCCCGAGCTTCCGTCGGGCAGAACCCGGAGCGGGTCGAGTTCCGGGCTGCCGGCCGAGCTTCCGGTGGGCAGAACCCGGGCCGAGCCGAAGTTCCGGGCTCGCTGGCCGAGCTTCCGTCGGGCAGAACCCGGGCCGGGTCGAGTTCCGGGCTCGCCGGCCGAGCTTCCGTCGGGCAGAGCGAATGAATTCGCCGCAACGACCACACGAAGTCCGCCTGCGCGGACTGCCGGCTCCGTGCCAGGTCGCCGCGATCCTGGACCGGCTCGGGCCTGCTCCGGTGCACGTACCTCGCCGGTGCACGAGCCGTCGGCGAAGGCCGACATCACGTTTTCGGTGCCGCGACTTCAGTCGCCGGGGGCGGGGACGTGCCGGGGAGACCACGATTCTCCCCCTTCCACGGCCGCCTGCTTCGGCAGAAAGGATACGCCGGGAGCGGGCGCGCGCAAGACGAAGTGGACGATGAGGGACGGATCAGCGGCCGCCGAGCGCCTCCGCGCGGCGCAGGGCGGCGATGCTCACGGCCAGCCACGCCAGCCCGATCACCACGCCGGCCATGACGTCCGAGGGCCAGTGCGCGCCCATCCGCAGCCGCGCCAGCGCCACCAGCCCCACCGCGCCAGCCCAGCAGAGCACGGCGAACACCCGTTCCAGCGACGAGCGCGTGTTCACCATCCACAGGTAGATGACGATGCCGAACGACGCCGCGGCCTGCGCCACGTGCCCGGAGGGAAAGGAGTGCAGCCCCGGCGCCGCGATGCCGCCGGCGATGAGGCCCGGCCGCGGCCGGTTCCACGCCAGCCAGCCCAGCCCCACGGCCACGTCCGCCAGAAAGAACGCGCCCACCACCGACAGCGCGCGCAGCGGCCGCCCGCCCCACACCGCCGCCGACGCCACGCCGAGGAGCATGGGCACCAGCAGCAGCGCGTTGCCCAGCGGCTCCAGGAAGATGGCCATGGAGAAGGTGGGCCCGCGCCGCTCGAGGGTCCGCAGCGCCTCCGCCTCCCACGCCAGGGCGCCGGAGCGCTCCAGCCCCCGCACCCACACGTCCGCCAGCAGCGCCAGCGCGCAGCACGCCAGCAACCCGATCGCCATTGTCAGCAGCCAGGCGCGGCGGGCGGCGGGGGGCAGGGCGCGCCAGCCGTCGCGCAGGCGCAGCCCCGTCAGGCGCATCCCCTCCCACACCACCCAGTAGCCGGGGCGCGCATCGGCAGGGCTGCGCGCCAGCGGGGTCCGTACGTCCGTGCTCACGCGCTTCGTGCAGTGGTGGTACGCGGTTATGTCCAAGGTCCGCACAAACTTGGCAAGAGCGGGACCGTGGAGCGAAGCAGCGGATTGATCCGATTGAAACTCCCCGCGGCATCCGCCCGTAGGGCAGATCACGTCACCGCCGACGTCCGCAGATCAACGTACCTGGCAAAGGGTTCTTCCAATGACCACCGGCAAAAGCGACTTCGAGAAGGTCCTTACGTGGATCGTGATCGTCATCCTGGCCTTCGCCGCGCTCAAGATCGTCGCGACCGTGCTCGGCATCGCGTTCGCACTGGGCGGGTTCCTGCTCTTCCGCGTGCTTCCGCTGGTGCTCATGGTGTGGCTGGTCTACAAGGCCATCCAGTGGCTGGGCGGCAAGAAGGACACATCCTCGTCCACGAGCACGCTGGACATCTGACCAGCGCCGCACGGCGGATGGCGAACAGGCCCCGGGGCACACGCTCCGGGGCCGTTCGCGCGTCCACTGCTTCCGCGGCGTTTTCGCCCCGCCTGGGACGGCCCTGACCCAGGCTGAGTCCAATCCACCGATCCGCACGTCCTCCCAAAACCCTTCATCACAGCGCGTTGTGATCCCCGCCGGTGGAGCTTTCCATCGGAACGGTGATTGCTCATCGGGAATGCTTCCGGCGCAAAGACCTGCCTGGAGTATCCCTCTTTGGCCCGCGCAGCGACGCGCGCGGCGGCACACCCGTTCCATCTATCCACATCCCGCGTTCCCACCCACCCGGAAGTCACATGAAGATCGTCAACCACCGCCTGGTCCGCGACGACGGCACCTCGTTTCCCTTTCGAGACACGCCCAACAAGGGCGGCCCCATCAAGCCCCGCTGGCTGGTGATGCACTACACGGCCGGGGGCAGCGCGCAGGAATCCATCTCCTGGCTGGCGGACAAGCGGTCCAAGGCGTCCGCGCACATCGTGATCGCCAGGGACGGCAGCATCACGCAGATGGTGGACTTCAACCGCCGCGCCTGGCACGCCGGTGCGAGCACGTGGAAGGGCGCGAAGGGGCTCAACAGCCACTCCATCGGCATCGAGCTGGACGGCTTTGGGTTCCTGGGGAACGCGGGGCCCGGCAAGTGGAGGTTCCGCAACACCGTCATCCCGGACAGCGAGGTGCTGGTCGCCACGCACAAGCTCGGCACCCCCAAGGGCGGATGGGCAAAGTATCCGCAGAAGCAGCTGGAGGTGGCGCTGGAGCTCGCCAAGCTGCTGGTGAAGACGTACCGGCTGGAGGACGTGGTCGGCCACGAGGACATCTCCCCCGGCCGCAAGCAGGACCCCGGTCCCGCGTTCGAGATGGCCGAGTTCCGCGCCGGGTGCATGGGCCCCGGCGACGGCCCGCGGACCCCCGTCAGCGGACCCGCCGGCGCGCGCTTTCGCGTCACCACGTCGCTGAACGTGCGCAGCGGCCCGGGTGCGGCCAACGCGACCGTGTCCGGCAGCCCGCTGTCCCCGGGGACGTTCGTCCGGGAGCAGCGTGAGCAGGGGGGCTGGAAGCAGGTGACGGTGGAAGGGAGCAGCGTCGCGGGGTGGGTGGGCGCGCGGTTCCTGGAACCGGCGCCGCAGGCCCTGTTCACCGTGGGCAGCCCGCTCAACGTGCGCGGCGGCCCCGGCGCCGGCGAGGCCCTCGTCCCCGGCAGCCCGCTCCCGGTGGGCACGGTCGTTGAGGGGCTCGCGGACGAGGGCAGCTGGAAGCGGGTGGCCGTGCAGGGCGCCGTGAACGGGCGCAGCGGCATGACGGGATGGGTGGCCGCCCGGTTCCTGCAGCCCGCCGTGATCCCCGTCAGCGGCATCGCGCAGCCCCAGGACGCCTGACGCGCCGCCTCGGAGTGAAGACCGGCCCCGTACCTCGCGAGGTGGCACGGGGCCGGTTCGTCTTTCCCTGCGATGCGGTCACGGACGAGCCCCGCC
>DASQZE010000272.1:0-15325 GCA_035638875.1 Longimicrobium sp. | reverse complement strand
CCACCACGTCGCGGGTCACCACGGTGGCGACGGTGGCGCCGTCGTCCTCGTCCGTCTCGTCGCTGGGGGGGTTCTGGTTCAGGTCGATGCGCTGCAGCACGCCCTCCAGGCGCTCGGTGGCCAGGGCGCTGTACTGGCTTTCGCGGTCCGCGCGGGCCACCATGCGCGCGCTGCCCACGGCCAGGGCCTCCAGGGCCAGCAGACCGATGGCCAGGATGACCATGGCCACCAGTACCTCCACCAGCGTAAAGCCTTCGCGGCCCCTGAGCCGCGTCCGCTCCTCAATGATCACGATAGATTCTCCCCACGACGCTGATGCGTACGGTCTTGGTGGTGGTGCCCTGCCGGATGCCCAGGTCCGCGAACGTGCTGTTGGTGCGGTACATTCCCCGCGAGTCGAACGACACCCGGCCGGCCGTGCGCGTGAGCCTGGCGCCCTGGTAGGTGCTGGCCAGGTTCACCTGCTTGAGGGTGGTCACGACGTTGCCTGCGGCGTTGTCCACCGTCACGCTGTAGGTGGTGTTGTTTGCCACCCGCAGCGACACAGTCTGTCCCTTTCGCACGGCCTGCGTACGAGCGAGCGAAAGATCCGCGACCAGCTCGTTGAGGGCGCCGCGCTGCCCCACGACGCGCGCCCAGTTCACCAGCCGGGGCCCCGCCATGGCGGCCATGATCCCCATGAGGACCAGGACCACGAGCATCTCGACGAGGGTAAAGCCGCGGTGGCGGGGCGAGCGGGAAGGAAGTATGCAAATCATGCCTGCATCACAGTCAGGTTCCGTGCCCTGCCCGGAATGCTTGAAAGGCAAGCACTTACGCCAATCTCACCCTCCCCGTCGCCGGACTTTATTTCCGACCCGGAACTCTTTTCCTGATTCTGCCACCGATACAGCTCCCAGAGCTGCTACGTCCATATGTTTCAGTACCTTCGCCGCACCCGGCCCACGGCGGAGACGGTCAGGGTGTCGGGCGGGTGCCGCCCCTGGCGCACGACGAGGGTGCGGTTGTCGAACCCCATGAGCACGCCGCTGGAACGGAACACCACGGGGCCCGTGCCGTTGGAGGCCAGGCACAGGGGCGCGCCGTCCAGGCGCAGGTCGCGCACGGCGGCCACGCTGTCGCGCCCGGCGCGGATCACGAGGTAGCGGTGTCCGGCCGTCCAGCCCGGCGGCGCGGGGCAGTCCGGCGAGGGCTCCAGCACCAGCCGGGCGCGCTGCCCCGTGCGGCTGGCGAGCTGGCGCGTGTAGGCCAGGTCCGACGCCAGGCGGTTGACGGCGCCGCGCGTGCGCACCACGGCCGCGAGTGCCTCCATGCGGGGCGCCGCGATGGCCGCGGCGATCCCGATGATGACGACGACGACGACCATCTCGTGCAGGGTGAATCCCCCGATTCCCTTCCCCGCCACCGCTCCCTCCCGCCGCGCGTGCCGCGACCGCGTTCCGGTGATCCGCGGCCGTCCAGCCGATGCTTCCGCGGGTGCTCACCCTATATGCCTTGGAGCATGGATCACCGTCAAATCGCCACCCGCCACGACGCGTACCGGTTTTTTGGATGCGCCATTACCACCTGCAAGGTGTTGACATGAAACGACATCACTGCATCATCACCTGGAATACTTCCGAATTGTGCGGATGTGGTGTGCGCGCGCTGGCGCAAGAGAGCGGCTGACGGTTCCGATCGGGACAGGTGCGGCATGATCCATCGCCGCCCGGACGATTAAAGTTGTGCGGGGGTCGTGCGGCGGCAGGCTTTACCGCGGCTTCGGGACGGACTCCGGGAGGGTGCGGCGGCCGAGCAGGAAGGGGGTCCTGTGCACGCGCGGAGGGCCCCTCCCCCCGGCCCCCTCCCCGCTCGTTCCTCGCGGAGAGGGGGAGAACTGCGCGACGGCCGCCGCCTGCCTCCCCGTGCGGACATCTCCCCCGTACGGGCCCGTACGGGGAAGGCAACCAAGGGTGCCGAACGGGTGTGTACGGGAGAGGGGGCCGGGGGGTGAGGGTTCCGGCGGAGGACGGCGGACCGGGCGCCGTTGCGTGAGGGATGCGCGCCCGCAGGGCCGAGACCCCGGAGCGGCGGGGCAACAGCAGTATCGTTGCCCTGACGCGGAGGGGGCTCGGCGCCGTTGGGCACAGTTGTATCGTGCCCTACGGCGCGCGCAGCCCGACCCGGAGCGCAGCGGAGGGGCACGCCCGAAACTGCAGTGCGAAAGTGCGAAAGTGCGAAAGTGCGAAAGTGCGAAAGTGCGAAAGTGCGAAAGTGCGAAAGTGCGAAAGTGCGAAAGTGCGAAAGTGCGAAAGTGCGAAAGTGCCAAGTGACGGCTTTACCAGTCACTTGGCACTGGTCACTTGGCACTGCCGTTCTCACTCCACCCCGTAGTCGTGGATCTTGTACGACAACGCGCGCACCGACAGGTCCAGCAGCTCCGCCGCCTTGGTCCGGTTGCCCCGCGACCGCTCCAGCGCCCGCACGATGAGCGACTTTTCCAGCGCGGGAAGCCGGCGCTTGACGGACAGGTCGCCGTCGTCGTCCGGCACCTGGAACGGGTGGCGGCCCGTGCGCACGTGCGGGGGCAGGTGCTCCACGCCCACGTTTCCGCCGCTGAGCACCAGCGCACGCTCGATCACGTTCTCCAGCTCGCGCACGTTGCCCGGCCACGTGTACGCGGCCAGCACGGGCACCAGCTCGCGCGGCAGCGCCGGCGCCTCTACCCCCAGCCGCTTTGCGTGCAGCCGCATGAAGTGCTCGGCCAGCGGCGGCACGTCCTCGGGCCGCGTGCGCAGGGGGGGAACGAGGATCTGCACGACGTTGATGCGATAGAACAGGTCCTCGCGAAAGCGGCCCTCGCGCACCTCGTGCACCAGGTCGCGGGCCGTGGCCGCCAGCACGCGCACGTCCACGGGCTTTTCGCCCGTGCCGCCCACCCGGCGGATCTGCCGCTCCTGCAGCACGCGCAGCAGCTTGACCTGCAGGGGCAGCGTCAACTCGCCGATCTCGTCCAGGAACAGGGTGCCGCCGTCGGCCTCCTCGAACAACCCCTCGCGCGCCCGGTCCGCGCCCGTGAACGCGCCGCGCTCGTGGCCGAACAATTCGCTTTCCAGCAGGTTCTCGGGGATGGCGCCGCAGTTCACGGCCACGAATGCCTTGCCGTTGCGCGGGCTGGCGCGGTGCACGGCGCGGGCGACGGCCTCCTTGCCGCTGCCGCTTTCCCCCGTCAGCAGGACCGTCGACGGGAAGGGGGCCACGCGCGCGGCCAGGTCCATGACCTCGCGCATGGCCGCGGACTCGCCCACCACGCCCTCGAACCCCTGCACCTCGCCCACGGCCTTGCGCAGCCGGGCCACCTCGCGCCGCAGCTGCTCGCGCTCCTCGGCCTTGCGCAGGGTGAGGATCACCTCGTCGGCGTTGAACGGCTTGCTGATGTAGTCGTAGGCGCCCTTGCGCATGGCCGCCACGGCCGCGTCAAGGGTGCCGTACGCGCTCATCATCACCACCAGCGCCGTGCCGCCCGCCTCCTGGTAGCGCTCCAGGAACTCCAGGCCGCCCAGCCGGGGCATGCGCACGTCGCACAGGACGAGGTCCGGGGTTTCGGCCAGGGCCAGGCGCAGCCCCACCTCGCCGTCCTCGGCCACGACGACCTGGTAGCCCTCGTCGCGCAGGATGAGGAGCAGGGTGTGACGGAGCCCCGCCTCGTCGTCGATGACCAGTACGCGCCGTTCGCTCACGCGGGCTGCCGGGTGGGGAGGGAGAGGGTGAAGACGGCGCCGCCGCCGGCCCCCGATGACGCTTCGATGCGCCCGCCGAAGTCTGCCACCGTGCTCGCGACGATGGCAAGGCCCAGCCCCGTTCCCTCGCCCGGCGGCCGGGTGCTGAAGAAGGGGTCGAACACCTTGTCGATGTGGTCCTCGGGGATCCCCGGGCCCGTGTCGGCCAGGGTGATGCGCACGGTTTCCGTCCCCGGCTCGATGCGGTGCGGGTCGCGCACGCTGGTCACCGTCTGCCGGCGCAGGTGCGCGTAGCTGATGCCCGGCGGGTCGTCCGCGCGGCGGTAGGGGATGGCGGACGGCGCCTGGTAGCGCTCCCGCTCCGTGCGCAGGGTGATGCGCCCCCGCCCGCCCATGGCCCGCCGCGCGTTGTCCAGCAGGTTGACGAACGCCTGCTCCAGCAGGTGCGGGGAGCCCAGCACGGGGGGCAGCCCTTCCGCCAGCCGGCTGTCGATCTCCACCTCGGCCATCACGCCCTGCACGCGGAGCAGGTTGAGGGCGGCGCGGAGGGCGGCGTTCACGTCCACGTCCTCGCGCTCGGGCGGCGCGGGGCGGGCGTAGTCCAGCAGTCCGCGGACAATGCGGTCGATGCGCCTGGCCTCGCCTTCCACGCCGTCCGCCAGCTCGGGGTCGGCGCCGCGGCGGCGCAGCACGGAGGCGTAGCCCATCAGCGCGCCCAGCGGGTTGCCGATCTCGTGCGCCACGCCGGCCGCCAGCCGGCCGATGGAGGCCAGCTTCTCCGCCTCCACCAGGTCGCGGGTGGTGGCCAGCAGGCGTCGGTTGGTCTCGTCGAGCGAGTGGACGTTGTGGGCGAGCTTTTCCTGGTTCTCCAGCAGCTGGTCGGCCATGCGGTTGAGCGCCTGCGACAGGTCGCCCATCTCGCGGCTCTCGGCGGCGGGGGCGCGGCGGGCGTAGTCGCCGCCGGCCACGGCCTGCGCGGTCTGGGCCGCTGCCTGCACGGGGCGCAGCACCAGCCGGACGATGAGGTAGTTGGCCAGGAGGACGTAGACGAGCACGTCCGCCACGATCAGCGCCCCCAGCACCCAGCCGCCGCCGGGGCGCACGCGGGTGGCGACGGCGCTGGTGGCGGCGGCCAGCATGCCGGCGGCCAGGGCCAGGAAGGTGAGGTTGAAGAGGAGCTCGGCACGCAGCGAGCCCCGGCCGGGGCCGGGGCTCGCGGTGTGCTGGGGAGTGGATTCCCTCACGGAAGAAGCGGTGTGGGACGGCCGCGGGTCGCGGCTCAGACGAGTGCCTCGTCCAGGAGGCGCCGGCCTTCCGACGCGCGGACCTGTGCCGAGCGCGGTTTGCCGTCCACCGCCTCGCGGGCGATCTGGTGCCAGACCTGGTCCACCACGGCGCCCGTGGGCGCGTCCCAGGCGAGCATGCCTTCGGCACGGGCCTGTTCCATGGCTCTGCGCAGCGCGTGCTTGCTGACCGGCTTCCTCATGTTCGCTCCCTCTCTGGTGACTGCGAATCTCCGTCGCGCCTGGGCGATGCCCGCCACCGGCGCCCGCCTCCGCCACCCCGCACCTCCCGTTCATAGAGTAACACGGAGCCATCCGGCGCGCGAGAGGGGGATCCCGTTCGTCGTGCGGGGAGATGCCCGGCCGCGTGTAATCCGTTGGATTCCAACCACTTGGCAATCCCGCGACCGCCGTCCGGACGAAACCGTGCATCCCGGCGACAACGCCGCCGATCCGGCGCCCGCCCGCGGATGCGGCTCCGCCATCCGGCACGCACCCGTCCCCCGACGGTGTCGGCGGAGGCCGACAGTGTGAAGTTGTAGCCGCGAATTCATTCGCTCCCGGCTCTTCCCGCGGATTCTCCCCTGCCATCCTCCCCTGCCGTCCTCCCCTGCCGTCCTCCCCTGCCGTCCTCGCTGCCGTCCTCCCCCGCCGTCCCCTGCTGTCTGCCTCGGTCTCTTATCCAAAACGAAGCGGCGGCGCTCCGGAGATCCGGAACGCCGCCGCGAAACCTGCAGGTGTGGGCGCTCAGTTGTAGACGCGGCCCTCGCCATCAACGCGCGTAGCACAGCGCCGGCAGAACAGGAGCGGCGCGCACAGCTTGCGGTCCCACTCGCGGTTCTTGCAGCGAGGGCAGTTCGGGGTCATGTAGCGCCGCGCGAGCAGCGCGACACCGGTCACGGCAGCCGTCAAACCGAGGATCAGGGTCATCACGTTTCCCACTCTGAGGGATCGTCGGCGCGTCCCCACGCCGTTTCCGTTAGTTTACCGCCTCACAGCGCCCCTCGAAAGATGGGGCTCCAACCGGTCAAGATCGCTGTATCCGGCCCGCGTGCAACGACATGCGAGCCGCTTCACCTGCAATAAGTCTGATACACATTGCAGTATCAGACCTGTACATCACTCATCAGCCCGGCTTCGCACGGAGAGAACGCGCGAGAGGCGGAACCTTGCACAGGCGAAGGCTTACGCAGTGCCGGCGAGGCCCAGCTCCGGGGCAATGCCCCTCATGGCGTGGATGACGAAATCCACATGTTCCGCAAGATCGACGCCCAGCTCTTCTGCCGCGCGCCGCACGTCCTCGCGGTCCACCCCGGCGGCGAACTGCCGATCCTTCATCTTCTTGAGGATCGACTTCGCTTCCAGGTCCATGAGCGACCGGCTGGGCCGGACCAGCGCGCCCGCCGTGATCAGCCCCGTGATCTCGTCGCAGGCGTGCAGCGTTCGGTCCAGCCGTGTAACAGGCTCCACCCCCGTCCGCGCGGCGTAGTGGGCCTGCACCGCGTGCAGCAGCTCGTCGGGGAAGCCGCGCTCGCGCAGCATCTCCACCCCGCGCACGGGATGCTCGTCGGGCCAGCGTTCGTAGTCAAAGTCGTGCAGCAGGCCGGCGAGCCCGTACAGGTCCTCGTCCTCCTCCCAGCGGCGGGCGTAGGCGCGGCAGGCGGCCTCCACGGAGTACATGTGCCGCCGCAGGCTCTCGCTCTCGACGTGCTCGTGCATCAGCGCGAGGGCCTCGTCGCGGCTGGGGAGTGCGGGCATCTGCGTCCGGTGCGGTTGCGGGTTGATTCGGCTTGCCGGGCGGCGCAAATGTAACGGAGGACACGTGCGCGGCAAACCCCGGCCGCACGCGCCGGGCAAAAAAGCGGGCCCGCGGCTCCGTCTCCGGAGGCGCGGGCCCGCCGCCACGTGGGCGGCGTCCGGATGGATCAGCAGAACTCGGGCTCCGTGCAGCTGCCGTAGCACGATTCCACCCGCAGCACCGTGCCGCACACGGGGGGATCGGTGCACGCCGGCGTCGCCTCCCTTCCGTGCACGGTCCCTCCGCGCGAGGCCGGCAGCGCCGCCGCGATGAACGACTGCACCCGCAGCTCCGCCACATCCAGCATCAGCTTCTTCATCATTACAACGACTCCGTGTGCGGGTTCTCGGCATCCCCGGCTCCCCCCGGGGGTCCCCGGGTGCGTCAGGGGCAAGACGTCAGTAGAGATCCGCATGCACGACTGCAGCCTCTGCTATCAGACGGACGTACAGTCGCAGGACGCGTATTCGGTGCACCAGCAGGAGTTGATGCCGCCCGTCACCACGCAATCCGGTCCTTCGTAGGTGCAGTCGAACGTCCGGGGGCACGTGGGCGTCGTGGCCACGTGCGCCTGCACGGTGCCGCGCTCCGCCGCGACCGCCGCCGTGGCGAAGGACATGATCGACAGCTCCTCGATCTCCAGCTTCAGCCGTTTCATCACATCCGCTCCTCGTTGCAGGTTTGTGTCCGGAAAGGTGGATTACGATAGCCGATACCAACCGCCCGGACAAGCCTCGCGGCTCGTCCGGGCGGTTGGGTGCGGATGCGGACCCGGCGCGGCGGCGGATCAGAAGTCCGCGCTGCCGGGCGTGCGGGGATACGGAAGCACGTCGCGGATGTTGGCCATCCCCGTGGCGTACATGATCATCCGCTCAAAGCCAAGCCCGAAGCCGGCGTGCGGCACCGTGCCGTAGCGGCGCAGGTCGCGGTACCACCAGTACAAGGCCGAATCCAGCCCCATCTCCTCCATCCGCCGGTCCAGCACGTCCAGCCGCTCCTCGCGCTGCGACCCGCCGATGATCTCGCCGATCCCCGGCGCCAGCACGTCCATCGCCGCAACCGTGCGCCCATCGTCGTTCTGCCGCATGTAGAACGACTTGATTTCCCGCGGATAGTTCGTCACCACCACGGGGCCGCCCACCAGCTCCTCGGTGAGGTGCCGCTCGTGCTCCGTGGAAAGGTCCACGCCCCACTCCACGGGAAACTCGAACTTCTTCTTCGATTCCTTGAGCCGCCGCACGGCTTCCGTGTAGTCCATCCGCTCGAACGGCGATTCCACCAGCTCCTGCAGCCGCTTCAGCACGCCGGGCTGGATGCGCTCGTCGAAGAACTCCAGGTCGTCCAGCCGCTCGTTCAGCAGGTCGCGGCAGATGGACTTGATGAACTCCTCCGCCAGGTCCGCGTCGTCGTTCAGGTCGGCGAACGCGATCTCCGGCTCGATCATCCAGAACTCGGCCGCGTGGCGCGTGGTGTTGCTGTTCTCCGCGCGGAACGTGGGGCCGAACGTGTACACCTTGCTCAGCGCCATGGCGTACGCCTCCACGTTCAGCTGCCCGCTCACCGTGAGCGACGCCGACCGGCCGAAGAAGTCTTCCGAGAAGTCCACCCCGCCGTCCGCCGTGCGCGGCAGGTTGGCCAGGTCCAGCGTGCTCACGCGGAACATCTCGCCCGCGCCCTCGGCGTCGCTGGTGGTGATGATGGGCGTGTGCACCCAGAAAAAGCCGCGCTGGTCGTAAAAGCGGTGCACCGCCATGGCCAGCGCGTGCCGCACCCGCGCCACCGCGCCAAAGGTGTTGGTGCGGATGCGCAGGTGGGCCACGGAGCGCAGGAACTCCATGGAGTGCTGCTTGGGCTGGATGGGGTACGTCTCCGGGTCCTCCACCAGGCCCACGACCTCCACCGACGTGGCGTGCACCTCCACGGGCTGCGGGCGCCCCGGCGTCTCCACCAGCGTGCCGTGCACGATGGCTGACGCGCCCGTGGTGAGCCGCTGGATCTCGTTCTCGTAATTGGGCAGGTCGCGCTGCGCCACCACCTGGATGGGCGCGAAGCCCGATCCGTCGTGCAGGTTGATGAACGAGAGGCCGGCCTTGCTGTCGCGGCGGGTGCGAACCCAGCCCTTGAGCGTGACGGCCTCTCCCGGCGGCACGCTGCCGCGCAGAAGGTCTGCGATCCTGTGGTGGGGCATCGTAAGGTTCCCGAGAGATGAGTCCATTCCGGTGACGATCAGCCGCTGAAAGTATGCGGATGGCCGCGAAAGCGAAACGGACGGCCGGCATCCCCCCGGAGGCGGTGCGCCGGCAGGCAGCCGGCCGCCGGGCCGGGGAGGTGAATCCGTTGCGCGTGAAGCAAAAAGGCCCGCCGGCGAAAAATGCTTCGCCGGCAGGCCAGATCACGCGGGCGGGGCCAGGCCCGTCCGCTCAGCAGTAGAGGTCGGTGAACGCCGAACCGACGATGCCGCAGCCGCTGGGGCAGCCGGTGCAGCGGTCCAGCGAGCCGAGCTCCATCTGCGTGGAGGTGGTGAACGTCTCCACGTTCAGGTCGTCCACGTTGCGGAAGACCCGGGTGCCGCTTACCAGCAGAAGGAACCGCCGAAGCCACCGCAGCCGGACGCGCAGTTGGACATGCAGCCGGTGTCGATGATGCCGACCCCGATCTGGTCGGCCTGGAGGTCGGCGTCCGAGGTGGTGTAGGACTCCACGGTCAGCTGCTCGATGTTCAGCACGGGCTTGCTCATGATGGGGCTCCAGTCTCAGTGGATGTCAGGGAAGGCCGGGGCGGCCGCGATCCTGTCGCGAAGCCGCGCCGGGGGTGTACGGGAGCAGCGAAGGCGCTCGCGGCCCGCGACGCTGCACCCGGACGGGGGGGGGTCGCGGACGCGTGCGGGCGGGCCGTGTCACGGGTGCGACAGGGCCCGTCCGCTCAGCAGAAGTCCGCGGTAAGCTGGGGCTCGCAGGGCCCAAAGCAGCCCGTCTCGTGGTGGCCGATCTCCGACATGCCGGCAGTGGTCGGGAACGAATCCACGATCAGGTCGTCGATGTTCAGCACGCCGTGCACTCGCTCATGCACCCGGTCCAATCGATACCGACGATCTCCGCGTTGCTCGCGGAGGTGGTGAACGAATCCACCAGCAGGTCATCCAGGTTCAGCACGGTCTTGTCCATGGTCTTGCTCCAGTCAGGGGAATGCGATGGGAAAGAAACCGGCGCGGCCGCGACCCTGTCGCCGATGCGGTGCAGGGCCGGCCGGCACACCGGCGGATACCGCTCTACATGCAGTTCGGCGCGCCGCAGTCGCTCATGCACCCGGTCCATTCGTCACCGAGCACCGCCGGGCCGGCGGCGGCGGTGGTGAACGACTCCACCGTCAGGTCGTCGATGCTCAGCATGCGCCGCACTCGCTCATGCATCCGGTCCAATCGATGCCGACGACGTCCGAGTCGTTGGCGGTGGTGAACGAGTCCACCAGCAGGTCGTCGAGGTTCAGCACGGTCTTGTCCATGGTTGTGCTCCAGTCAGGGGGAATGTCACAGGAAGCGAGCCAGCACCCGCACACGCGTGCGCCGGCAAGCCGTGTCACGGGCAGGGCATGGCCCCGTCCGCGCGGGGGCGGATTGCGCTCTACGCGCAACCCTCCGCGCCGCAGTCGCTCATGCACCCGGTCCACTCGTCGCTGAGCTCCGCCGGGTTGTTGGCGGTGGTGAACGAGTCTACCGTCAGGTCGTCGATGCTCAACACGGTCTTGGCCATGAGAGGTGCTCCAGTCGTGGGGGAATGTCACGGGAAACGAACCGGCGCGGCCGCGACCTCGTCGCGAACCGCGCCGGCCTGCTGTCGTACCGAGGAAAAAGAGCGAGGCTTACGCGGCCGCGTAGGCATCGCCGATCTCTGCGCCGCCGCCGCTCTCGCAGCCGCCGGCGGTCGGGTTGATTCCACAGCCGCTGTCACAGCCGGTGCAGCAGAACGGATCGAACGGCTTGGCGATCGGCGACACCGCGTACGACTCGGTGCGGAACGACGTCACCTTCAGATCTTCGACCTTGAGCTTCATGACAGTGTCTCCGGTTCTGGATGGTTTGCCTGGATGATCCGGCGCCTGCGGACGCGTGCGCCGGCGGGTCGCGTCACGGGTGGGGCGAGCCCGTCCGCTCAGCAGTAGTCCGCTGTAAACGGCCGGTCCTCGCAGGGCCCGATGCAGCCGGTCTCCACCACGCCGATCGTGGAAATGTCGGCGGCGGTCGTGAACGAATCCACCGCCAGGTCGTCGAGGCTCAGCACGCGCCGCACTCGCTCATGCAGCCGGTCCAGTCGATGCTGGATTCCGCCGGGTTCACGGAGGTGGTGAACGAGTCTACCAGCAGGTCGTCGAGGTTCAGCACGGTCTTGTCCATGGTTTTGCTCCAGTCAAGGGGATGAAAAGTGGATGGCCCCGCGCCGCCGTAAGCCCGGTGGCCGCCTGCGTCGCGGAGAAAGTCGCGCACCCGTGGGCGCAATAGGGCCCAGGACAGCCGTGCGCCCGCCCCCGGAACGGGAGCGGGCGCACGGGCCGGCGTACTTACCAGCAGTTGACCTTGGTCTCGCCGCCGCCGCTTTCACAGCCGCCAGCGGTCGGGTTGATTCCACAGCCGCTGTCACAGCCGGTGCAGCAGAACGGGTCGATCGGCTGGTCGATGGGCGACACGGCGGCCGACTCGGTGCGGAACGACGACACCATGAGATCTTCGATCTTGAGCTTCATGAGAATGTCTCCGGATCCTGGACGGATTTGGCTGGATGGGATGCGGCCCCCGCAGGCGCATGCGCCGGGCGGGGGCCGCACCGCTGTGCCCCAACGCTATACAGGCCTCCCCGATCGCGCAAGGTGTGTCGGGTTACGAGAGCCAAAGGGGCCGTTATAACCAGCCGGCGTCCATTACCAGCAGACGTCCTTGCCCGTGTCGCCGCCAGCGCTTTCGCAGCCGCCCGCGGTGGGGTTGATGCCGCAGCCGCTGTCGCACCCCGTGCAGCAGCATTCCTTGACGTCGGTGGCGCCACCGGCGCTTTCGCAGCCGCCGCCCGTGGGGATGATGCCGCACCCGCTGTCGCACCCCGTACAGCAGTACGGGTCGATGGCCGCCGTCTCGTACGTGGTGGCGTACGACGCCACCTCCAGGTCTTCCAGGCGCAGGCGGATGGGTGCCGTAAGCGTAGCCGTCATGGTGTGTCCCTTGGTAAAGCGTGTACGCGGAACGGGGAACCGGCCGGCCGCGGATGCGGGCGCGCCGGCCCCCGGCGATGTCGGATGGGGAGCCGCACTCCGGGGATCGCGCAGGGCGTGCTCGACGCCGCGGGGCCCCGGCCGGGAACGGACGGGACCCCGCGGCGCGGGCCGCTGCTACGCGACCATACAGCGGTAGTCTGCGCTGGCGAAGGTACCGCCGCCGCCGCTCGCGCAGCCGCCGGCCGTGGGGTTGATGCCGCAGCCGCTCACGCAGCCCGTGCAGCAGTAGCCGCCCGGGCCAATGGGGATGGCCGCGTACTCGCCGGTGGTGGCGTAGCTGGATACCTGCAGGTCGTCGAGGTTGAGCCGGATGGGATTGGCGCTGTCGCTCATGGGATTCGTTCCTGGTTCGGTGTGGTGGATGGATGAGGGATTCCGATGGAGTGCGGCCCGGCCGGAGCACCTACATACGACGGGCCACAACTGCAACGAACGGCCGGAAACGCGTATACCTGCTGCGCGGTGCAGCGCCTGTTCCCACGGATCACCATCAAGCAAGTGCAGTTGGGGGAGATTCCTCCATCCCGCGATCCGGATGATTACGCGACCACGGTGGCGCGATCGGCCGGGGGCAGGCGGGGCGCGCATGCCCCAGGGCGGGACCCGGCTGACCCAAACGAAGACCGGCTGCCGCTCGTGACGAGCGGCAGCCGGCAACGGACGGAGAGCAGCCGGCGGGAGCGCCGGCGGACGGCTCAGCCGTTCACGTACTGCTCTTCGGGAAAGATCCCGCAGCCGCTCGGGCAGCCGGTGCAGTTCGGCAGCGAGGCCATGCTCTCGCTCTCGCCGGTCTCGAACGACTCGACGGCGATCGCTTCGGTCTTGAGTGCCATGTAAAGCTCCAAGTTCGTGGGGATGATGCAGTTCCCGGCGCAAAGGCGCGCCGGGACGAGTTTCATGTGGTGCTGCCGGATCAGAACGGGTCGCCGCCGCTGGCGCAGCCGCCGGCCGTGGGGTTGATGCCGCAGCCGCTCACGCAGCCCGTGCAGCAGTACCCGCCGGGGCCGATGGGCGCGATTGCTTCGAAGTCACCGCTGGTGGAGTAGCTGGACACCTGAAGGTCTTCGACGTCGAGGCGGATGGGGCTGGCGCTGTCGCTCATGGAAGTGCTCCGGTTCGGGGTTCGTACGAGAACGGGGGGAGAAAACCGCCGGTATGGGACCAGGCTTACGGATCGTTCGGGAAGATGCCGCAGCCGCTGTCGCAGCCGGTGCAGTCCAGGCCGTTGTTCACGTAAAAGCTGGTGCTGTCGCCCAGGTCGAACGACTCCACGGTGATGGCTTCGGGGTTGAGCAGGTGCTTGTCCACGTCAGGCTCCACGAGTACTGGGGGTACAAGAACCCGGCGCGGATGCACGCCGGGCGGGTGGGACGGCACGACCGCGGGATGGACCACGCGACCGTGCAGGGGACCAGGGCTCAGCCGTACGGCTCTTCCGGAAAGATGCCGCAGCCGCTGTCGCAGCCGGTGCATTTCAGGGCGTTGCCCATGTACAGGCTGGGGCTGTCGCCCAGGTCGAACGACTCCACGACGAGCGCTTCGGGGTTCAGCGAGTTCTTGTCCACGTGGGGCTCCGCGATGTGCTGGGGGGATCGGCGAGCCGGCGCGACCGCACGCCGGACTGGTTGGATGCGCGGTGCCGCTCCGGCACCGCGCATCCGTTCACGGGTGGCGCGTGCGGCTTCTGGATCGAGCTGACTCATGCGGTCCGCCACGGTGTTCGGTGGATGGAAAGGGCCCGGCGCTACAGTGCGCCGGGCCCCGCTTCCGCTCACGCCGTCGCGGCGGGCTGAACAATGCCACGGACCAGGATGCGGGCCGTACATGAACACGCCGCGCGCCGGACCGCCGCCCGCGGGGCTACGGTCGCTGCGTTGCGCATGGACGGACGCACAAGATCCAGCATCTGCTCCACAAACGTGCGTCAGAAATGTTCCCACGGTGACGCTCAAGGAGCGCTAGCCGGAGACGGACGATAAACCACAGTTCCCAAATGCGCAAGCCTCGGCGGAAAATGCATTTACGGTGCATGCCCAACGGGTCATCCCCTGCGCCACGGTGGCGTGATCGGCGGGGAGGGACGAAAACAGGGCCGGTCCCGGGGGCCGGCCCTGGGCTCATCCGCGGGCGGACGCCGCGTTCCCGATCAGCAGTAGCCGGCCGTAAACCCGTCGCAGTGGGGAACCTGGTCCGTGGACTCGATGGGCAGGTAGGGACCCGACTGCGTGGCATCTACGTCAAAGGTCTCCACGGTCAGCTGGTTCAGGTCGAGCGTCTTCATCAGGTAAATCTCCGGTAGGGAACGATGCAGGGACGGCAGGCCGACGCCGTATGTTCCCAAACTAACGCAACGAGCACAAACCATCAACAGTTCGTCTTAAAATGTACGTGATAAATCCACCGATGCACCACCGGGATGCCCCTGGTCATCCCGCCAGGGCGACCCCGGCCGATTCGATCGCCTCCACCCGGTCCACTGGCGGCGTGCGGTACGCCTCGGGCGCGGAGGGGCAGAGCACCGCCAGCGTGCACCGCTCGCAGAACGCCCGCCGCGCCGTGCAGACGGCGCGGCCGTGGTCGATGATGCGGTGCGTGAAGATCACCCGCTCCGCCGCGATCAGCAGGGGCAGCAGGTCCTGCTCCACCTTCTCGGGATCCTCCTCGCGCGTCAGCCCCAGGCGCGCGGCGATGCGCTTGACGTGCGTATCCACCACCACGCCCTCCGCCATCCCGAACCCCACGCCCAGCACCACGTTCGCCGTCTTTCGCCCCACGCCGGGGAGCTGCGTGAGCGCGTCCAGCTCCGCCGGCACCTCGCCCCCGTGCCGCTCCACCAGCGCCCGCCCCAGCCCGATGAGCGAGCGCGACTTGTTGCGGAAGAAGTTGAGCGACTTGAGGTGCTCCTCCATCTCCTCCTGCGACGCGTCCGCGAAGTCCTGCGCCGTGCGGAAGCGCGCGAAAAGGGCGGGCGTGGCGCGGTTGACGGCCGCGTCCGTGGTCTGCGCGCTCAGCACCGTCGCGACCACGAGCTGCAGCGGGGTGTGGTAGTCCAGCGAGCAGCGGCTGTCGGGGTAGAGCGAGGCCAGCTCGTACAGGAGGCGGGCAACGCGCTCACGGCGGGCCTTTTTGCTTTCTCTCGGCAAGAAAATTCTCCAGCTCGTCCAGGTCCCACGTGTTGAGCACCTGCGGGGCGGTGATCCACGCCTTTCGCGCGACGTTCACCCCCCACACCACGTTCCCCAGCGCCCCCACGGAATGCGCGTCGG
>DASQZE010000271.1:0-8467 GCA_035638875.1 Longimicrobium sp. | reverse complement strand
CTCAAAATCCGGAGAGAGGGATGGTGAATCTTCACACCTGATGCACCTATCGATGCCCGCGAAAAAAACCGAAAACCAGCGCCCTTAAGGAGAAAACCCGTGCCTGCAGATTGCAGGCGAAAAAGGCAGCGCGGCGGGCTCATCGTCCGCCAGTTCGAGATGGAGCGCCGGCAGAACGTCATCATCGCCATCGACGCGGGGCGGCTGATGACGCAGAAGGTGGGCGAGCGCGAGCGGCTGGACTACGCGCTCACGGCCGCCCTGCTGCTGGCCGACGTGGCCGGCGTGCACGACGATGCCGTGGGGCTGCTCGTGTTCAGCGACCAGGTGGAGGCGTTCCTGCCCCCCGCCCGCAAGTCGCTGTCGCGCCTGTCCGAGGCGCTGGGGCAGGTGCACGCCAGGCTGGTGGAGCCCAACTATCCGGCGGCCTTTACCTACCTGGGCAAGCAGGTGCGGCGGCGGTCGCTGCTGGTGGTGTTCACGGACATCATCGACCCGCTGGCCAGCGCCGCCATCGTCTCGCAGCTCAGCCGCGCGGCGGACCGGCACCTGCCGCTGGTGGTGGCCATCCGCAACCCGGACCTGGAGGCCGCCGCCGCCCTGGAGCCCGTAGACGATGCCGCCGTCTACCGCCGCGCCGCCGCCGAGGAGCTGCTGCAGGCCCGCGCCGCGGCCCTGGCTTCCATGCAGCGCGCCGGTGTGCTCGTGGCCGACACCCGCCCCGGCGACGCCGTCCCCGCCGTCGTGAACCGCTACCTGGACGTGAAGCGGCGGGGAATGCTGTAGGGCAGTGCGTGAGTGCGTGAGTGCGGGGTGCCGATGAAGGATGAGTTCGAGGCCTGTGGCACGGCCCGAGCCTCGGCGATTGAAATCGCGGCACCGAAAACGTGATGTCGGCCTCCGCCGACGGGTCCGGCACGGTCGAGTGCCGCGCCCAGTGCAGGGTGCCTGCCGTTGGTGTCCGCGCAGGCGGACAGTGTGCAGTTGTAGCCGCGATTTCAATCGCTTTCGCCGGATGCGCTCGCTCGACCTTCGTCTCCGTCCCGTTCACCGGATCGTTCCGTTCCCGATCGCTCCGTCGTGACGGTGCGCTGCTCCTGATCGAGCCGCTCGTGATCGTGCGTTGCTGCTGATCGCGCCGTTCCTGATCGCGGTCGCTCTTGATCGCACCGCGCCACGTCCGGCTTTCGAGGCCGATTGCCTTGGCCCGATCGCGCGCCGCCCCGTCGCCGCGTTTCGATGCGATCCGCCGATCCCGATGATCACGCGCTGCTCGCATCGCCTCCAGCGACGTGATTTCGCATCGTCCTCGTTCGAATCCACCTCTCATGATCGGCTTGCTTCTTTGTCGGACGTGAACATTCAGCTCTCCCGCCGCGACCCGCGGGGCCGGACACCCGGGACCGCGCTGACCGCCGCCCTCGTGCTGACGGCGGCGGTGGGTGCGCTGGACTGGGTCACGGGATACGAGGTGAGCGTGCTCGCGCTCTACCTGCTGGCGCCCGCGTTGGCCGGGTGGCACGCGGGGCGCCGGTGGGCCATCGTGCTCGCGGTGCTGGGGGCCGTGACGTGGCTGGGGGCGGACCTGCTGGCGGGGCATCCGTACTCGCACCTGGCGATCCCGTACTGGAACGCCGTGGCGCGGTTGGCCATCTTCGCGGCATTCGGGGTGCTGGCCGGCGAACTGCGCACGGCCCGCGAGCGGATTGCCCGCGGCCCCGACGAGGAGGGGCTCCCCGCCGCCGGGTCGTTCTACCGCATGCTGGAGCAGGAGTACGCGCGGGTGCTGCGCTACGACCGGCCCGTGACGCTGGCCTACGTGGACGCGGGCGGCGTGCGCGGCGATCCCGGCCCGGGCGGAGAGGCCTTCGCGGCCGCCGTGCTGGAGGCCCTGCGCTCCAGCCTGCGTGGCACGGACGTGGTGGCGCGCCCCCGCGGCAAGGAGTTCGCCCTGCTCCTGGCGGACACGGGCCCCGACGCGGCCGCCGTGGCCCTGGGGCGCCTGTGCGGGGTGCTGGGCAAGCTGGCGCAGCGGCAGGGCGGCGGCGCGTCCATCGTGATCGGCGCCGTGAGCTGCACCTCGCCCGCGTCGGATGTGAACCACCTCATCCAGCGCGCCTACCAGCTCATGTACCAGGCCGACCGCGCGCCCGGCCACGTCGCCCTCGCCCACGAGGCGTTGGCAGACCCCGACCTCGCCGGCGCCGTCGCAGCGGGCGGCGTTCCTTCTTGATGCCTAACGCACCGCTTACGCAGTCCCTGGATTGAGCCAAGGGCGGCCCGAAAGCCCATACGGATCGGCGTATGTAACCGGGTCCCCCGCCGCAAAGCCGTACACGTTCATCCCGCCCGCCAGGCCGATGGGGTCCGGCTGGGTGAACTGGCCCGTCTGCGGATCGTAGTAGCGGCTGCGCATGTTCTGGCCGCTCGCATCCCGCATCCCCACCGCCAAGCTGCCCATCCAGTAGTGCTCGTACCCGGTCATCTCCGGACGGGCCGTCCCCTCGTGCCACGCACTCGTGTTCCACCCCGGCCACGGCACGGGCACGCAGTTGTCGTGCTGCGGGTAGCTCCGGCAGTCGCTGCTCCTCCCGGTCGTCCCCGCCGTCCCCATCCCGAACGTGCCCCGCGCCATCTGCCCGCGCCACTTCTCGTGCGGGATGATGGTGTCCATCGACGATATACGAATCCTATTCCGCCCTTTAACGGGTGAGCGGGCGAGCCCATGCTGGGCCCACCCGCTCATTCAGTCACCTGCGCTGCGGCCGGTGGCGTTGTGTTCGTAGCGCCTCGCCCGCAGTTCTCACGTACCATCGGCCTTTTGCCGGCTACCCTCTCCGCTGCCTCAGAACCCCTCGGACAACTCCAAACAGGGTCCAGTTTAGCACGATGCCCAGCAAGAGCAGGGGGTACTCGAAGTCGACGGAGACTCGCCCGTCACCGGGTGGGTTCGTGATCAGGGCCACGATGCACAGATTCGTGGGGAATCCCAGGATATATGCGGCCAGGTAGGTTGTGAAGCCTACCCCCTCCGGTGCCATGCCGAGCAGCGGGGTCGCGCCTGCCTTCCAGAGGTGTAGCACTCCTGCCAAGCCTGCTCCCACTACGGCACCGGCTAGAGCGTTACGAGTCCACTTGGGACGTATCATCCGTCTAGTTCTCCCAAGGAAGTATGTGCCATCATATCTGCTGCCGCTGCAATCCGTACCGTGCGACAAGCCATTGCCTCCACAGATTCCCGGCGTCACTCTGAAGTAGGGAACGGCGGCCCACGGCACGTCTCCTCCTGATTGGTTTGATGACGTCCTACACGAAACGATTGGAGTTCAGATCACCTAGCAGAGAGTAATCCTTGCCGTCTCTCTCCTTGGCCAGGCGTTCGGCAGTTGCAATGACCTGCAGGTCGAACTCATCCGAACCCATGCCGCCCGGCACCTCCACCCGGACCCCACGCCCGGCATATTCCGCGGCGGCTGCCGCCGACGTCTCTCCAGCGAACTGGGGAATTCCAAGGCCAGACCAGACGAACCGCGTAACGCTGGCGATGCAGGCGGTGCCGCCCGCGTTGCACAACTCCGTGGGCCGGCGCGTGGTCACCTGGATGCGCCGCCCCAGCGGGCCATAGCGATACTCCTCCCACAGGCCGCCGCCTCAGTTTGGATGACCTCGGGAAGAACAGCGTCTTCAGCTCCGTGGCGGGATCGGTCAGCGCGTCCATGTACGTCGTCGCGAAGGCCAGCTTCCCCACGTCGAAGAACCCGTACCAGGCAAGCTGGGATTCGGTGCTGCCGGGCAGACACTTGAGAGGAGAGTCAAGGTCCTCTGGGTAGTAATCCGTCGCCGGGGACGGAGTCCGCAACGGTCAACTGCGCATCGAGCTGGGGAAAGTCCCATCTGAGCACACAGGAGTACCTGCGGCGGATCCCGGATTCCAGCGCCCAGACCAGCACGTGCGCACGTCTGCCTTCTATGGAGACGCGTGGGGAGACTTCACCCGAGAACGCCCACGCCGGGTGTGCTGAGTCGAGCGACACTGAATTGTCTAGTACCACAGGTGGAAATCGCGGGTCAGGATCGGCTCCTACCGCGCCGATCAGTTCGGAACACGCGCGCAGAGCTTCGTCTGGGTTTCGCGGGCTCCATCGAAGCGCCAACGCTGCCCAATCCGATGCGGTTCTTAGAATTCGCTCCCTTTCTTCTGTGGACCCGGCGAAGGCGAACGCGAACCCATGACTCAGTTCGGGAGTGCGGTAAGTACCCTGGGAATAACGAAGGCCGGGAACAACCAGAGAAGGGGACGTTGAAACGTGGACTCCCGAGCTGTCCCATGCGACAGGAAAGGAAGAGTCCGCCAGTTTTCTGCGGATTTCAGATACCAGGAGCGAGCGCACCCGCTCCTGGCCGGTGGATGCAGGTTCCACCGTGGTCGGAAATTCAGTTGTACGTACCTTGTCTTGGTCGGTGGATGCAGGGTGCGCAGTGGTTGCACAGCCGATTGCGAACGTCGCGGGCAGAAGCCGGAATCTGAGCACTAGCATGCTCGTCACTTTGCTTTTCATGGCTGCTACGGTCCTTGGAAGTGGATCCAGAAGCGTACAGGATCGGCTGTTCGGTTAGTGCTACCCGTGTTGTATTTTGTGCTGGTTCGAGCAACTGCTGGTAAGCGCTCGTAAAAGTTCAGCGCGGAATTCCAAGCACTCGCCTCCTCTGGTCCTGAATCCAGAAGATTCGAGCGTGCGTCCGCTACGTGGCCGAGTACTTCATGGACTGTGGTGGTTGCAGCAGCTGCAGCGCCTCCCTCCTGTCCGATGTTCACGCGAACCGAGGATCCCGAGACACGCACCTGCGTGCAACCGTCGGTTTGCGTTCCAGCACAATCGAATCTTTGCGCGGTCAGAGAGAATTCAACTCCATTAGCCGCGGCCGCCGCGAGGGTGGCCGATCCCTCCGTCCCATAGTCAGCTGCGATTACACGGAAAACATCCCGCCGCGGATCGTCCGGACAGTCCTCCACATCAGTTGTTCGCTGGATCCCCTCGTACGGGCAAAGCCCAAAAGGATCCCAGTAGCCCACCGGGTCCCCCGCCGCGAAGCCGTACACGTTCATCCCGCCGGCCAGGCCGATGGGGTCCGGCTGCGTGAACTGGCCCGTCTGCGGATCGTAGTAGCGGTTGCGCATGTACATCTGCCCGCTGGCATCGCGCATCCCCACCGCCAGGCTGCCCAGCCAGTAGTGCTCGTACCCGGTCATCTCCGGGCGGGCCGTTCCCTCATGCCACGCGCTCGTGTTCCACCCCGGCCAAGGTACGGGCACGCAGTTGTCGTGCTGGGGGTAGCTCTGGCAATCGCTGCTCTTCCCGGCCGTCCCCGCCGTCCCTGCCGTCCCCATCCCGAACGTGCCCCGCGCCATCTGCCCGCGCCAGTTCTCGTGCGGGATGAGGCTGCCCACGCCGCTCTTCCAGATGGCCAGCGGCCGGTCGATGCCGCCCGCGTGCGTGTAGCTCACGGTGCCGCCCGCCTCCGCGGCGTATGGGCCCTCCGCGCTCCTGATCTCCCACAGCAGCTGGTCGCCGAACCAAACGAACCGCGTAACGCTGGCGATGCAGGCGGTGCCGCCCGCGTTGCACAGCTCCGTGGGCCGGCGCGTGGTCACCTGGATGCGCCGCCCCAGCGGGTCGTAGCGGTACTCCTCCCACAGGCCGCTCCCCTTGACCGGGTTGCTCCCGTAGTTCTCGTCGTATTGCTGGAACACGCGCAGCTTGCCGTCGTGCCCGTAGTACGAGCGGGCATCCACCACGCGCTGCAGCTGGTACCCGCCCGTGCCCTGGTTGATGCCGTCCACCCGCTGCCATGACGTCTGCTGGTTCCCCGCCTCGTCGTACGTATAGATCGTCTCGTCGCGCGGACCACCGTCGGTGCCGGCCGGGTGCGTGCTGACGTTCACCAGCTTGACGTTGGTCACGTGCCCCTGCGTGGGGTGCAGCGTGTAGGCGTAGTCCGGCTGGTCGTGCCCCGGGGTCTCGCCGCCCGGCAAAAAGCTGTGCTTGTGGAGCATGTTGCCCAGCGGGTCCACCGCAAAGCTCTCCCGCTGCCACTGCGGGTCGCCGGCGTTGCTCCAGTCCGTCATCCGCAGGTTGCCCAGCCCCGAGTACCATTGCGAGTACGTGGAGGGGTTGTTCCGGTGCACCGTGGCCTCGGTGTTGACCCGCAGCACCTTGCCGCGCGCATCGTACGTGAACGCCTCGCTCAGCAGCGCAACGCCGCCGAAGTTGGGCCCGATTGTCCGGCTGGAGGTCAGCCGCCCCTCCACGTCGTACACCCGCGACCCGGTGATGCCGCCGGGGGCCGTCGTAGCCGTGGCTCGCCCCAGGTTGTCGTGATGGAAGCTGAAGGGATTGCCGTTGCGGTCCAGCACGCCGGACAGCAGTCCCGTGTTCGGGTTGTACTGGTACTCGTCGGCGGACGGGCTCCCGGTGAGCGTCTGGGGGTGGTGCAGCAGCCAGAGCTGGCCCGTGGAGGCGTGGTAGTCGAAGCGCAGGCCGTAGCTCAGGTAGCCGTTGGTGGCCTCGTTGCGGATGTGCAGCGTATCCCCGCGCAGCTGCCCGTTGGGAAAGTACGTGCGGCGCACCACCGCGCTGGCGTTCTCCGCGTGGCGCATGTTTCCCGCCGCGTCGTACACGTAGTAGGTCCACTCCTCGGGCACCTGGTACCCGATGCCGTAGTTCGGGTAGAAGGGGAATGCCGCCCGATCGCAGCTGAACTGCGCGCTGGGTGGCGCAGCCTCGAGGGATTGCGGCGAAGGGCAGGACCCCGCCGTCCTGGGCCAGACCCTGCCCGGCACCTGGCGGCGGATGGGGCGGTTGGCGGCGTCGTACCGCGTGACGGTGACGCCCCCCAGCGGGTTCGTGTGCGTGACCACGTTGCCGGCGGGATCGAACGTGTACAGGTGGCGCATGAGGGGCGTGGTGTATTCGCTCCACTTGCGTCCGGCCCTGTCGTACTCGTACGTCGTGACCTGGGGCGCGAGCGTGCCGGCACTCTGTGTGCGCGTCACGGTGAGCGGAAGCCCGCCGTCGTCGTACGCGGTCACCACCTGCATCCACTCGGAGGAGGTGGTGCCCAGGTCGGCGTGCCCCTGTTCGATGGCTGGCCCCCAGCTCGTCGTCGTCCGCACCCGGTCCATCCCGTCGTACACGAACGTCTGGCGCCCGCCGCGCAGCTTGAGCTGCACCGTGTCGCGCGATGTGGTGTCCCCCGCCAGCGGCGTGTAGATGATGGAGTCGCGTCCCAGGGCGTCGCGCCGGTACAGGGTCTTGAACCGCAGGGGGCTGACCGTCATGAGCAGGTTGCCGCGGGCGTCGTACACCACGCGCTCCAGCGCCCGCTGCCCCTGCGCGTCCACCGGCCCGGTGACGCTCTCCAGCTGGCCCGCCCGCGGATGCCCGGCGGGGTGGTAGGCGTAGTTCACCGTCCGCGCGGGGTGGCTCCCCTGGCGCTGCCACAGGACGTTGCAGGTGGTGGGGTGGTACCCGGCGAACACCGTGTCGGCGCCCGGGGCCTTGATGCGGGTGGGCCGGTCGCAGACGCTGTCCCACACCTGGGCCGTGGTGGTGGACTCCGCGCCGCCGTAGGCGCCCGTCACCGTGCTGGAGAGGACCCGCCCCTGGCCGTCGTAGACGGCGGTGCTCACCACGCCCGTGTGCGCGTCCACGCGCGTGGCCAGCGCCGGAAAGCGGGCGTCGCCGTGCTGCACGGCCGTCTCCGCGCCGGTGGCGTCGCGCACCCGGCGCACGGCGCCCGTGGGGGCCAGCCACAGCCGCGTGTGGTCGTTTACGTCCGTGCGCGGTCCGTCGATGTGCGTGTACGCCAGCCGCGCGTCCACCGCCGCCGGCACCGCGGCGCCCGCGTACGCCACCCCGCGCGACTCCGCCGCCACGAAGCGCGTGGTGGGGTCCACCGCGAGGTCCGGCGCGGTGCCCATCTGGATCCGCGCGGATTCCAGCTTTCCCGCCGCGCCGTAGCCGTAGAAGCTCTCCGTCTGCCGCCGGTCCCGCCGGGACGCGATGCGCCAGGGCGCGGCGCCGTGGTAGCCGAACCCCACCGACGTGCCGTCGGGGTCCGTGATCATCGTCACCCGCCGGTCCGTGTCGATGGCCAGCGAGGTGGTGCGCGTGGGCCCGCCCTGCAGGGTGGCGCTGATGCTGCGCACCAGGAGCGCGCCGGCGTCCCAGTTCATGACCCAGGCGGGGTCGCCCGTCCCGGGGCCGCCCGCGCCGGCGCCCGGCACGTACACGCCCGCGAGCCCATGGCTGCCGTACGTGAACCGGGTCCGCTGCCCCAGCCGGTTCTCCGTCAGGGTCTGCCGTCCCGCGTCGTCGTAGTACACGTGCGCCCCGCCCGGCAGCGTGCGCACGTACCCTTGCGGCGTCAGCTCCAGCGTGTCCGGCGGGCCGTCCGGGTTCGCGGC
>DASQZE010000270.1:0-11159 GCA_035638875.1 Longimicrobium sp. | reverse complement strand
CGCGTAGAACTCCGCCGTGCCGCGGAATTGATCCGGGTGCCATCCCAGCACGTCGTCGTACACCGCCATGGCGGGATACCAGTAGGCGAAGAACATCAGGTCGTCGCCGCTCCACCCCATCCGCCCGCCGGCGCCCTGCTGCGGCACCGTGTAGGCGAAGTCGATGGCGATCTGCACCGTCTGCCCGGCGGGGATGGGCGCGGGGGGCGTGACGACCATCCGCGTGCCGTTTACGGCGTAGCGCGCGCCGCTGCCGCCGCGCTTTTCCAGCGCCTGCCCGCCGAGCGCCACGCGCGTGACCTCCACGCCGCCCGTGACCTCCGCCGCCTCGTTGCGCACCACGCCCGGCGCGTGGTGGTTGAGCGTGAGGTCCACCTGCAGGTTGTTGAGCGCGTTGGGCGAGTTGTTGGTGTACGTGATGGTCTCGCTCCCCTCCAGCCGCTTGCGGGCGGGGTTGACCCGGGCACGGATGGTGTAGTCCGCGCGGTTCTGCCAGTAGCGCGCGCCCGGCGCGCCGGTGGCCGTGCGGGTGGCGCCGGCGACGGCGCGCTGGTAGTCCGCCGGGGGCGTGACGGGGTAGGGGATGGGCCGCTCGATGCGGACGGGCGCCGGCACGGGCGCGGGTCCGGTGGAGGGCTGTGCGCCGCATCCCGCCAGGAGCGCGGCCGCGAAAAGCGCTGGAGACCAACGCGTCATCTCTGTATCTCCGGGTGATAAGGTTGGCGGCAATCTGGGGTGTGCGTGCGCGGGCAGGCAAGGCGTCCCCCACCCGGGTTCGTAAACCTCACCCACCCTCTCCCACAATCTGCGTGGGAGAGGGTATACGCCCCAGCCCGTGCCGGATGGCGGAGTTCTCCCCCTCCTGCCCGCGCAGCGGGGGAGGGGGCCGGGGGGAGGGGGCTCTCGCCCGTGCCGGACGCCTGCCTGCTGCGATGAAGTTCTCCCCCTCTCCCGCGCAGTTTGCGGGAGAGGGGGCCAGGGGGTGAGGGGCCCCGCGAAGCGGGCGCCGTAAAAGCCTGCCTGCGGGGGCTCGACTGCGGAGTCCGGAGTTGATTCCGTCCAAACGCGAAAAAGCCCGCAACCGCCGAAGCAGTTGCAGGCTGTTCCCTATTCCCTATTCCCTATTCCCTATTCCCTGCAGTCTCACTCCACCGCCCCGAACGCCAGCGCCGCGTTGATCCCCCCGAACCCGAAGCTGTTCGACACGATGCGCCGCACGGGCATGTCCAGCCCCGCACCCGTCACGTAGTCCAGGTCGCACCCCTCGCCGGGAGACTCCAGGTTCAGCGTGGGGGGCACCCAGCCGCGCTGGATGCTCAGCGCCGAGATCGCCGCCTCGATGGCGCCCGTGGCTCCCAGGCAGTGCGCGTGGTAGCCCTTGGTGCCGCTCACCTTGAGGCCGTCCGTGTGCTCCCCGAAGACGTCGCGGATCACCTTGCTTTCCGTGCTGTCGTTCAGCGGCGTCGAGCTGGCGTGGGCGTTGATCACGTCCACGTCTTCCAGCGCGACGCCCCCCGTGCGCATGGCCGTCCGCATGGCGCGCGCGGCCTGCTGGCCGTCAGGGCGGGGCGCCGTCATGTGGTGCGCGTCGTTGGACGTGCCGTATCCCAGCACCTCGGCGTAGATGCGCGCGCCGCGGGCCTTCGCGCGCTCCATCTCCTCCAGCACCAGCACGGCCGCGCCCTCGCCCATCACGAAGCCGTCGCGCCCTGCATCGAACGGACGGGAGGCGTGCTCCGGGTCGTCGTTGCGCGTGGACATGGCCCGGATGATGGCGAACGCGCCGTAGCACAGGGGCGCCAGCGGGGCCTCCACGCCGCCGGCCAGCACCACGTCCGCCTCGCCCGTGCGGATGGCCCGCCACGCGTCGCCAATGGCGATGGCGCCGGACGCGCAGCTCATCCCATTGGTGGAATTGGGGCCGCTGAAGCCGAACTCGATGGCCACGTTGCAGCTGGCCGCGCCGTTGAAGACCGCGAGCGCCAGCAGGGGGTCCACCCCGCGCACGCCCTTGTGCACGTAGCCCGTGAACTGGTCCTCGCCGTACGCCACGCCGCCCAGCGCGCTCCCCATCAGCACGCCGGCGCGCTCCGGGTCCTCGGCGGCGGGGTCCAGCCCCGCGTCTTCCAGCGCCAGCCGCGACGTGGCGATGGAGAACTGCGCGTACCGCTCGGTGCGGCGCGCGCGGTTGCGGTCCATGTAGTCCTCGGGGTTGAACGCCTCCACCTGCGCCGCGATGTGCGAGCGAAAGGGCGACGGATCGAACCGGGAGATGCGGCGCACGGCCGATTCGCGGCGCCGGAGCCCCTCCCAGAGCCCTTCCACGCCCGTGCCGATGGGCGTGATGGCCCCGATGCCGGTGATGGCCACGCGGCGCGGCGCGGTGCCGCCGTGCAGGATGCTCTCGCTCATGAACCGCTCGTCCTCTCCTCGGAAAACAACCGGGCGCGGGAGGCAGCTGGTGCCGTTCTCGCGCCCGAATACGCAGGTTTCGCGGCCCCTGTACACCACACGGGTGCTTCGGTGCGCCTCATCCCGCTTCCACGTGCCGCTTGATCCCCGCCAGCGTGCGCGACGCCACGTGGTGGATGAACACGGGGCCGATGACCGCGCTCCCGATCATCCGCCGCAGAAAGCCGGGCAGCGGCCAGCGCGGCCCTTCGTCCCAGTCGTGCACGATGCGCACGCGGGTGCGGCCGTCGCCCAGGTCCTCGAAGGTCCATTCCACGTACATCCCCGTCGTGATGCCGTCCACGTGGCGGTAGATGACGGCGGGGCGGGCTTCCTCCAGGTGCATGTCCGACACCCACCACACGGGGTAGGACAGGGGGCCGAACGCGCGCCGCGCCGCCATCTCCACCCGCCCCGTGCCGAATCCGTCCTTGCGCTGAAAGCGGACCCAGCGGTAGTGCGGCAGCCGGTCCGGCCAGCGCTCCACGTCCGCCCCCGCGTTGAAGCACGCCTCCACGGACCCGCGGATGACGGTCTCGTCCACCGTGTACAACGGGCCTCCTGGTCAGCCGTGAGCCCTCGCGATCGCCAGCGAGGGATTGTAGAGGGTTGCGCGGTGGACGGCAACCGGCCACAACGCCCGAGCCCCGCCCGGCGTGCTGCCGGACGGGGCCGTGTTTCGCGCGCGAAAGCCCGGGCCGCGGCGGAACGGCGTCCGCCGCGGGCGTGCGATCAGATGTATTCCACCAGCGCGTAGCCGGTATTGACCTCGGCGACCGTGGACGCACCCGTCATCCACAGCCGCACGGTGCGGGTGTTGAGCGAGGTACCCGCCTCCACCGCGAGATCGTTGCGGAGGATGGTGTGCGCGAGGTTGAAGGTGGGCGTGATCCCTCCGGGCACCGTGCTGCTGGAGTAGGTGACGGACTGGTCGTCGTTCCCCACGTGGAGCTGGTAGGTGGCGCTGCCCGAGCCCGCCGGCTTGTGCAGCCGTACGCCGGTGATGATGGAGCTGGGGGGAAGGACCACCGTGTGTTCGGCCTCGGTGCCCGAGTGCGGCCAGGCGGCGACCTTCTGCTTGAGCACCACGAGCTTGCGCGTCACGGCGCGGTCGTGGCGCCCCATGTTCTCCCAGCCCACGTCGAAGTCCACGCCCGTCCGCTGCACCTCCACCTCGTGGCGCACGTGATGGTAGCACCCCTCCGCGATCACGCGTCCGCCGCTCAAGGCTCCGACGGACGCCAGGCCGTGCAGCTCCAGCGGCACGTCGCACGTGTCGAAAAGGATGATGCCCCCGGTGCCCGCGCTCGTGATGTAGTCCTGCGGCGGGATCGCCTTGAACAGGAAGGTGCCCGGGATGTTGGTGCGCTCGAATGCCACCAGGGCGTTCTGGACGACCTCCACGCCCGTCCGCACGGTCCCCTCGGCGTAGATGTCGCAGTCGCGGAAGACGGTGTTGGAGCTTCCGTAGCCGGAGGCGCCCTGGCGCTTGATCACCATCGACGACGTGTCCTTGAATTCGAAGCGCACGCCGTTGAAGACGATGGTGTTGTTCCCCGGCCAGAGCTTGGCGCTCGCCTGGTGGTCCACCAGGTAGTACGCACCGTTGGCGCGGCCGGCCAGGATGATGCTGCCGCCGTATACCTTGAGGTCCCCGCCCGCGTTGGAGTACGTGGTCGCGAGCGTTCCGGTGAGCTCGGCGTCGCAGCCGTACAGGGCGTGCGCCACCGACTGGTCGTTGTCGTAGTGCAGCAGCCCACCCCCAAAGCCGCCGAACCGGCACCCGAACCACTTGTTCAGGTCCGCGTTGGTCGTTCCCTCGTAGGACCAGCCCTTGTTCATCCCCGCGCTGCCGCCAATGCCGAACGAGGGGTGCGCGCTGGAGCCGAAGAAGCAGTTGTGGTAGTGGAACTCCTTCTCCTCTCCCGTACGCTCCGGACCCGGCCCCGGGGTGGGATCGCTCACGTGCCGAAATCCGCACCCGTACGCCTGGTTGTCGGATGAAAAGCCCAGGTCGTAGAACGACCACATCCCGTGCTTGTCCGTCGAGTTGTAGAACCACCGCTCCTGGCCGCCGCACTCCAGGTACAGCAGCGTATCCACCGGCCCGGCCCCGCGAAACACGAAGCCGCGACGGACGGGAAGGCTGTCCAGCGTGGTGAGCTGGCTGAACGGCTCATCCCCTGCGAACCGGTAGATGCCGCGCCCAAACCGCACGCCACCCGTATTCCCCACCACGTTCGTGACCAGGGCGCGCATGGCGTCGCGTAACGCCTTGTCCCAGTAGCCGCTGGCATCCGCACCCCACCACTCGATGTGAACCTCGTCCGAACGCGCATCGTCGCGCAGCTTGACCCGGGCCTCGACGCCGCTGACCGCCGTCGTGTCGAAGATCTGGTACGGCCCAGCTTCCGGTGACTCGGACAGCGTCAAGGTCGTCCCCGGTGCGGGCTTGAGGACGGCTCCGCGGGCAAACTGCAGCGACACACGGGGTGGAACCGTGGTCGAGGCGTTGACCGTGTACGTACCCTTGGGAATCAGGTACGTGTGGTCCGAGGACAATCCGGCCAGGACGGAGGCGGGAATGGCCGTGGACGTTACGCCGGCGAGCGTGCGGACGTTGATCGCCCATCCGCCTTCGTCAAGCAGAACACCCTGGTATGTGGGCATGGTGATCCTCGATGTGTGGGGAAGCGCGCCGCCACTCCGGCGCACGCGCGGAAGGGAAAATCCCCTCCCCACCAACATCATGAAATCACGGGAACAGGAGAAGGGAAACGGGGCACGTTTTCAGCCGTGTACAGGAAGGACGTGTGCAGCGAAAAGCGGGACAAAAACGAGTCGGCGAGCGGGAGTTCGCGCGGAGAGGGGCGGAGTGCACCGCAACGTGGCCGCCGGGAAATGACGTCGCCGTAAACGGGAAAACTCGTACTTCTTTACGGCGGAGGCAGGGCGGATACGACAACGGCGGCCCGGCATGGCCGGGCCGCCGCTGGCGGTAAGGACCTGCGGGTGCGCGATCAGCGCGGGATGAAGTCGTCGTCCGCCTTGACGCTGCGGCAAAAGGCGGCGATCAGCTTGATCGTTGCATCGATGTCATCCAGCGACACCACTTCGTTGGGGCTGTGCATGTACCGGTTGGGCACGGACACCACCGCCGTCGCCACGCCCTGCCGCTGCAGGTAGATGGAGTCCGCGTCGGTGGAGGTGAAGCGGGGGCTGCCCTGGATGGTGTAGGGGATCCCCTCGCGCTCCGCCGTCTCCGCCAGCCGCTCGAACATCATGGGGTGGATGGCCGAGCCGCGCGACAGCACGGGTCCGCTCCCCAGCTTGTGCTCGCCCACCTGCTTCTTTTCCACCCCCGGCGCGTCGGTGGAGAACGTCAGGTCCACGGCAATGGCCAGCTGCGGGTCGATGCGGTACGCCGACGGGCGCGCGCCGCCCCCGTTGAAGCCGATCTCCTCCTGCGTGGTGGCCACGGCCGTGACCTCCGCCGCCGGCTTGTCGCCCTGCGACAGGGCCCGCAGCACCTCCAGCACCACGAACGCGCCCACGCGGTTGTCCACCGCGCGGCTGGCGATCAGCCGGTTTCCCAGCTCCACCACCCTGGTATCCACCACGCCGGGGTCGCCCACGCGGATGCCGCGCTCCGTGGCCTCGTCGCGGTTGCTGGCGCCCACGTCCACCCACAGGTCCGTGAGCTTGACCGCCTTTTCCTTTTCCTCGGGCTTGATGAGGTGGATGGGCTTCTTGCCCACCACGCCCAGCACGTCGCCCTTGCGGGTCAGGAAGCGGATGCGCTGCCCCACCAGCACCTGCGGGTCCCATCCGCCGATCCCGTCCACGTACAGGAACCCGTCCTCGTCCACGTGGGTGACCATGAGCCCGATCTCGTCCACGTGCCCCGCGAGCATGATGCGCGGCGTGCCCCCGGAGCCCAGCCGTGCCGCCGAGTTGCCCTGCACGTCCACCGACACGTCGTCCGCGAAGCGCTCCGCCTCGGCGCGCCACACGCGGGCGGCGGGCGTCTCGAACCCGGACGGGGCGGCGGCGTCGAGGAGCTTCTTGAGGAAATCGAAGGCGTTGTCGTCCATTGATCGGTCTTCGCTTGTACGAACGGAGATCAGGATGTGCGCTCGGGAGATGCGTCCGCGGCCCGCTGGGCCATCTCGGGCGTGTAGGCATGGTACAGGTGCTTTACGAGCACCTCGGCCGCATAGACCTCGGGCGGCAGGTCCTCCTGCGCCGCCAGGGCACGCAGCGCCTGGGCCTGGCGGGCGGTCAGCTTCAACGTGAACGGCTCGTGCGCCATCGTATCTGACGGACTGGGGTGGAGTGTTTTCGCGCTGGCCGCGGGGACGGATGGATGCACCGCGCCCGCGGATCCCGATCTTCCGGCACCAAGCGGGCGCCCGTCACGCCGCGCCGTCCGTCCGGGCGTAGAGATCCAGGAACGTGGTGAGGATACGGTGCGTGAGCCCCCAGATCACGTACCCCCGCGTGCCGAACGCGGGAAAGCGCATCTCGCCGTGCCCCTCGATCTCCAGCAGGTGCTCCGTGACGGAGCCGGGTGCCCGGAGCTCCTCCACGGGCACCCATACCACTTCGTCCACTTCTTCATTGGGCGTGGCGATTGCCGGCCCATGGAGCCAGAACACGAACGCGCGCACCAGGATGCGCGGCGCGCCGGACGACATCGGCCACACCGGCTCCACCGGTCCTAGCAGCCGCCCCCCAGCCTCCACGTCGATGCCCACTTCTTCGTGGGTCTCGCGGGCGGCGGTATCCACCGGGGTCGCGTCGTTCGCCTGCTCGCGCCCGCCGGGGAGCGCCATGTGCCCGCTCCACGGGTCGCCTTCGCGCTCGGCGCGGCGGATGAGCAGCAGCTCGGGCCCCTCGTCGCCCGCGCGGAGCACGAGCGCAACCGCGGCGCGGGGGAGCGTGGGATCGTGTGCCGGCTCCGTGAACGACTGCCCGGCGAGAACGTCCGCCAGTGCGGCGATCCTGGAGTGGTCCGGCGTCACGTCAAGCGCACTCGGTGAAGCCCTTGGGCCGCGGCCCGGGGGTTTTGCTTGCCCCCGCCGCGCGGAGAGGTTATCACATTGCGTGCACTTCGGCAACGGTTCTCGTCCGCTCCGTACCCTTTTTCCGGCCCAGATGGTCACGCTCCAGGACATCCATGACGCCCGCGAGCGCATTCGCGAACACGTGGTGCTCACCCCGTGCACCCCTTCCCGCACGTTCGGGGAGATGTTCGGCGGGGAGGCCTGGTTCAAGTTCGAGAACCTGCAGCGCACGGGGTCGTTCAAGGAGCGGGGCGCCCTGAACCGCATGCTCCAGCTCTCCGGCGAGGAGCGCTCCCGCGGCGTCATCGCCGCCAGCGCGGGCAACCACGCGCAGGGGGTGGCCTACCACGCCACGCGGCTGGGAATCCCGGCCACCATCGTGATGCCGGAGATCACGCCGCTGGTCAAGGTGCTGGCCACGGAGCGGTACGGGGCCACGGTGGTGCTGCACGGCGCCGTGTACGACGAGGCCATGGCCGAGGCCCTGCGTATCCAGGCGCGCGAGGGGCAGACGCTCATCCACCCGTTCGACGACCCGGCCATCATCGCGGGGCAGGGCACCATCGGCCTGGAGCTGCTGGAGCAGGTGCCGGAGATGGACGTGGTGGTGGTCGGCGTGGGGGGCGGCGGGGTGATCTCCGGCATTGCCACGGCCATCAAGGAGACGCGGCCGGAGGTGCGGGTGATCGGCGTGGAGAGCGAGGTGCTGCCGGCGGCGCTGCGGTCGCGCGAGGCGGGCGAGCTCGTGACCATCCCCCCCGCGGAGACCATCGCGGAGGGGATCGCCGTCCGCCGCATCGGCGAGCACACGTTCCGGCAGATCGAGCGCTACGTGGACGAGCTGGTGACGGTGAGCGAGGAAGAGATCGCGGCGGCCGTGCTGCTGCTGCTGGAGCGCGAAAAGACGGTGGCCGAGGCGGCGTGCGCCACGACGGTGGCGGCCGTGGTGGACGGGCACATCGGCGGACTCAAGGGCAAGAACGTGGTGATGCTGCTGAGCGGCGGCAACATCGACGTGAGCCTGATGTCGCGCATCATCGAGCGCGGAATGGTGCAGGACGGCCGCCGCGCCTACATGCGGGTGCGGGTCAAGGACCGCCCGGGCGCGCTGGCGGCGCTCACGGGGATGCTCGCGGAGCTGGGGGCCAACATCCTCAAGCTGGACCACAACCGCAGCACGGCGGGGCTGTGGGTCACCGAGGCGGAGATCGACCTGGGGCTGGAGACCCGCGGCCGCGCCCACGTGGAGCAGATCACGGCCAGGCTGCGCGAGGTGGGCTACGCCGTGAACCCCGCGTGAGCGGCGAAGACCTCACCCTGCGCGACCGGATCTTCCGGCGCGACGGGTTCCAGTGCGTGTACTGCGGCATCGTGTTTCCCGGCGAGCAGCTGTCGCTGGACCACGTGCAGCCGCGCATGCGGGGCGGTGACAACTCCGAGGGCAACCTCGTGACCGCCTGCCACGCCTGCAACACGCGCAAGGGATCGCAGCCGGCGTGGGGCTTTTTGGCGGAGCTGCCGGACGAGCGCGCCAACTTCCTGCACTATGCGACCGCCGTGTGGCCGCGGCACCGGCGCGCGATCGAGGAGGCGGCGCGGGCGGCCAAGCCGGGGAAGGGGTGAGGGGGCGGGACTGCAGGGAATAGGTAATAGGTAATAGGGAATAGCCGGCAGCAATGCGTCATCCCGGCTGGTACACGATACCGATGGGACCTGCGGCGGACGTGATTTGACGTTCGCCGTTTTCTATGGCTTTTGATCCAGAGGCGGAGTCATCGTGGTGCCTGCCTTTGCGCCTGCCAAGCATCTGTTCGGCTGATTCCCCATCCACCCCATTCGATAGCATCTGGCACACGTTTGCGTCCTTGAGCGGCAGCCGAGCGCGTGCTCCTGCGAGTTGCGAACCGCAGCGAATCTGCTTGCGGATCACGTTGGAGATCATCCAGCAAGCAAAATGGCGGAGTTCGTTACAATAAAGGCTCAGCCATGTGGAATGTTTGTCTAGTGGCTCCCCGTTTGCATGGGAGGGAGGGTGCCGGTCGGCGTCGGCGGCGGCGCGGTATGCGCTGCTGATCCGCCGCAAAAGGTGGTTCGCAACCGGAGGGAGTGTGGTTCCGTGGGACGCAGCAGGATGCAGCAGCTTGAGCGCACGCTCGGCATGGCCACACGGTTCCTGGACGAGGTGAGGGGCGACATCGGACGCGCGGCGCTGGAGGGGGCGGACATTCCCCCGCGCCTGCGGAGCGTCCACGAAAAGCCGGGGCACGCCACCCCGGAGTTTCGCACCGTCGCCATCCCCGTTCCCGATGGGATGGGGGGCGTGCCGCCGGAGATCCTGTCGGGCACCATCGCGCGGTACGCGCACACCAAGAAGCCCGACTGCCTTCTGCTGGCCATGGAGGCGGAGATGGAGGCGGACGCGGAAGGGAGCCGGTCCGTGCTGATCGCGGAGGCGCGCGACCGCAACGGCACGCGGATGTACTGGATGCAGCCCTACCGCCCGGGCGGCACGCGGGTGGACTGGGAGGAGCCGCTCGCCGGCGGCTGGGCGGACCCTGGTGAGGCGGAGATGATCCTGGACGCGGCCTTCCCCCGCCGGCGCGACGGGGATGCGCAGGAACTGGCCGACGGCCGCGATGCCGCCGTCGCCGCGGAGGGCCGGCGCCGCCGCGACCCCCGCCGCCAGCCGCAGGCCGAAGACCGCGAGGTGCCGCTGGCCGGATTCGCGGGCCGGGCAGATTGAACTGAAGTACCAGGTGCCAGGTCCCCAGTGCCAAGCAACAACTCGGCACTGGGGACTTTGTCGCTTCTCCTATGTCCCTTCGCTCGACCGGCTGGCGCGGCCTTCCGTGGATCCCGCGCGCGGCGGGGCGCCGAAGCGGCGCTCCAGCTCGCCCCAGACCTCGTCCGCGTGCAGTCCCCGCTCGCGCCACAGCACCATCAGGTGGAACAGCAGGTCCGCCGACTCGGACTTGAGCTCCGCGTTGTCGCCATTCTTGGCGGCGATGATCGTTTCCGCGGCCTCCTCACCGACCTTCTTGAGGATCTTGTCCACACCCTGCGCGAACAGGTACGTGGTGTACGACCCCTCCGGCCGGTCGCGCTCCCGCTCCTCGATGATGGTTTCCAGGCGCGCCAGCATGGGCCGTGGGTCCGTGGCCGCCCCCAACTCGCCCTCCGCGTCCTCCACCGTGCGATGGAAGCAGCTGCGCTCGCCCGTGTGGCAGGCGGGACCGGTCTGGCGCACGCGATAGAGCACGGCGTCGGCGTCGCAGTCCACGCGCACGTCCACGATCTCCTGCGCGTGGCCGCTGGTTTCTCCCTTGATCCACAGCGATGCGCGCGAGCGGCTCCAGTAGTGCGCGCGCCCCGTCTCCTGCGTCAGGCGCAGGGCCTCGGCGTTGGCCCACGCGAGCATGAGCACCTCGCCCGTGCGTGCGTCCTGCGCCACGACGGGCACCAGGCCGCGTTCGTCGAAGGTGATCTGGTCGGTCCAGGGCATGCGTGGGGACGGCTCGGGCTCGGGTTTCGGTTCGGAACTGCGGGGGACAGGTTACAGGGGACAGGGGACAGCGGGCAACTGCCTGGGGCAGGGAACAGGTTATAGGGAACAGGGAATAGGGAATAGCGGGCAACGGCGAG
>DASQZE010000269.1:0-15159 GCA_035638875.1 Longimicrobium sp. | reverse complement strand
CCCTCGTCGCCCGACGGCGCGGCGGCGGAGGTGGGGCGGCGCGGGCGCGTGCCCGTCCCGGTGCCCGTTCCGAACGCGCGCGCCAGCAGCAGGTCGCGGGCGTGCTCCTTGAGCACGGGATCGTAGCTGGATATTGCGGCGTTGATCTCGTCCAGCACTTCTTTGACCTGCCTGAGGTCTTCCATGATCTCTCCTGGCGAGCGTACCCGTCCTGCACGGACGGGAATCGGGGGCGTGTTGGTGCGGCGGTCGCGGGCGGCCGGCGTGCTGCAATGTTGCCGTGTGGGCACCATTTAAACCGCTTCATGCACCGCCGTCAAGTATTCTCTGTACGACGCCTCTCCAAGGCACACCAGCATGACCCGCCGCGGGAGGGGGTTAGCGGCCAGGAATGCGGCCGTCTCGCGGGCCGCAATGTGCGCGGCGCGGGGTATCGGAAACGCGTACACCCCCGTGCTGACGGCGGGTATGGCCACCGAATCCAACTCCTTGTCGCGCGCGATCTTGAGCGATTCTCGATAGGAGCTCGCCAGCAGCTCGTCCTCCCCCGCTTGACCCCCCTGCCATACGGGCCCCACGGTATGGATTACCCACCGCGCGGGGAGCCGGTAGCCGCGGGTGACCTTGGCCTGTCCGGTCTTGCACCCGTGCAGCATGCGGCACTCCATCACGAGCTCCGGGCCGGCGGCGCGGTGAATGGCCCCGTCCACGCCCCCGCCGCCCAGCAGCGACGTGTTGGCCGCGTTTACGATGGCGTCCACGTCCAGCTTCGTGATGTCGCCCTGCACCACCTGGACGCGGGCGGAAAGCGGCTCGGTCATGTTGATGCGATGCGGTGGATGTGGTTCCGTCGCGATCCGCGCGACATTCCGTGCTAAGGGACTAGCATCTGGTCCGGGGGATCCCGTGCGAGATCCGTGCGAATGGCGGATGAGTGCTGCGGCGCGGAGCCCGCGGGCGCCCCCACCCGGGCTCGTAAACCTCGCCCACCCTCCCCCAAAAGCCCCTGGGGGAGGGTTTGAGGCACGGCGGAGGCCGGGCTCGGGCGGCAGCTTTCGCGAAGCATGGCGAGCCCAGCCCGGACAGAGCGAATGAATTCGCCGCAACAACCACACGAAGTCCGCCTGCGCGGACTGTAAGCGGCCGTCCACGGCGCCGGCTGCCGGGGGAGGTCGAGGTACCGTGCGGCGCTCACCTGCCCAGACAACGCCGCGCGGCAGATGGGCATCCGTTGCCGTTCAAGCTGTTGAAGCCTCACGCAGTTTGTGAGGCTTTCCGCAGTTGTTGCGGCGGCTTAAGCCGCTCAGGACGGGTGCAGGCTTTCCGGGACGAGGACGTGCCTGCCGCTCTCCGCACTGCACCTTCGCCGTGTCCTCACCCCGCCACGGCCGTCTCCATCCCCGCATCCCGCCGCACGCCCCGCAGCTCCAGCCCGGCCGTGGTGACGAGCGCGGCGCCGGCATCCATCCACCGGCGCAGGCTTTCCGCCTCCGGCTCGATGCCCAGCCCCCACGTGGCGTCGGTGACGAGCGTCACGGGGACGCCGCGCGCGGGCTCCAGCATCCCCTCCATGGCGCCCTTTACGCACACGTCGCGCGCCACGCCGATCACGTACACCTCGACGTCGCCGTCCAGGCGCTCGCGGAGGGCGCGGACGAACGCATCCGCGGCCGGATTGCCCTCGAAGACGCTGAAGCGGCTCTTGTGAATGAACACGGGCCGCCGCTCGTCCACCGCGCGGCGTGCGACCATGCGCGCATCGGCCGCCGTGGCGTCGCGGGCGAGGATAATGGGGTCCGCGGGACGGATCTCGGCGATGATCTGCGCTCCCTCGCGCTCGGCCGCGTCCGGCGACAGGCCCATGCAGTGCGGCGGATACGTGCCCTTCGTGGCGTCCGGCGCCACGGCATCGATCTCCGCGTCGTCGTGCGCGTGCCAGTCGCCGGTGTAAACGACGGCATCGCAGTTGGCGCGCATCCACTCCGCCGCGCGGACCAGCGCGGGGACGATCTGCGTGGCGCCGATGTCCTGCCCGTCATCGAACAGGTCGTGCACGTACAGCCGGCCGCCCTGCTCCGGGGGGAGCATGAAGTCGTTCTGCACGTCCACGATCCAACCGATGCGGGCCGGGCGAGGGGGATCTGCGGTGCTCGTCATAGGGGTTCACCTCCGGAGAGGGAATAGGGAACAGGGAATAGGGAATAGCCTGCAACTGCGCCCGCACTCCGCATTTCCGCGATCCCACTTTCGCACTTTCGCACTTTCGCACTGCCGTTCAGATCCGGTCCCAGTCCACGCGGACGAACCGCGGGTTGTCGCGCCAGGTGCGGCCCACCTTGCCCTCCTCCTTGCCATCGACGCGCACCAGGTCGGCGGTGAAGTCGAAGTCCGTGAGCAGGCCCGTGTCTCCGCGGCTGTGGCCGAGGAGGCTGCTGCCGACACCGTAGGCCGCAACGGGGACGTCCTCCTTCTCGAACGACTTGATCTTGTCCGGCGTGAACCCGCCGCTGACGACGATGCCCACGTACTCGAAGCCCTCGGAATCGAGCGCCGCGCGCATCTTGCGGACGAGGTGCGCGTTCACCCCCGTCAGCCTGGCGCGCCCCCACACCGCCGGGTCGCCGATGAGCGACTGGTCGATGAGCCGCTCGCTCGTATCCACCCGCACCCCCGTCAGCACGCCGTCGCCGAGTTCCGTGCGGACGGCCCGCGCGACGGCGAGGGATGTCTGCACGGAATCGTTGTCGTAGTCCACCAGGCTCATCACGTGCACGTCCGGCTCCTCCGCCTTGAGGTAGCGGGCGAACGCGAGCGTGGCGGCCACCGTGTCGCCGTTGAAGGCCGCGATCATGGCGTGCGGCATGGTGCCCACGCCCCGCGCGCCCCACCACGCACCGGCCGCGTCGCTGCTCACGCTGGCCGCGCCGCCGATCTGCGCCGCGTAGCCGTCCGGCGTCTGCACGCGCCAGTCGTCATGGCGCGGCGCCATGAAGATGATGGGCTTGCCCCGCGCCGCCTCTACCACCGTGCGCGTGTTGGATGCGACCAGGCTGCGCCGCGCCAGCACGCCCAGCAGCGGGGTTTCCAGGTGCGCAAAGCTCGTGTACGGCCCCGTGACGTGCATCACGGGCTCCCAGTCGTCCTCGCCGCCGGCGTTGATGGCGTCGCCTTCCGGCAGCGTGTCCACCTGCAGCAGCCGGTGGTCCGAGCCGGGCGTGAGCTGCGTCTGCAGCAGCCGGACGGCCTCGTACACGCCCGCCAGCACGCCGCGCTTCTTGGCGAACACCTGCATGGTGACGATGGGATTGTGCCCCGCGTGCAGCAGCGTGTTGGCCGTGCGCACGAAGTAGCGGTCCGAGAGCCAGCCGCTGCAGATCCGCGAATCGAACTGGAACAGCTCGGGCGGATACTCGCGCAGGCCCTCGTGCAGCGCGTGGCTGCGGTCGTTCTCGGCAACGGCGGGTGTCTGGCTCATGCGTCCGGATGATGAGGGTCGGGAGTGCATCCAACGTTCTCGATATGAGAATAATATGGTGGATGCACGGAGTCAAGCAGGTTCGCCGCCCTGCCGGGATCAGCCGTCTTCATCCACGGGGAGCGGGAGCCAGGGAAAGCGGATGGATGTGTCCAGCCGCGCGCGCACCGCATCGTCCAGAAAGCGGTAGATCTCCGGCGCCACGCCGGGCCCCTTCCCTTCCCTGGACCGCCGCTGCCCCGTCTTGGCGACCATGCGCGGCATCCGCGGCGCGCCCGTACCCGAGGGCGCCACGGCGCGGCGAAAGTTGGAGCGGTGCAGCGGCCGGCCGGCGATGGCCTCGCAGGCGGCCTGCAGCTCGTCCAGCGTGGCCTCGGGGCCCGTGAGCGCCATGAGGGCGGCGGGCGTGTACTTGATCTTGCCGCGGATGCGGCCCAGCGCATCCGCCAGGATCTCGCGGTGGTCGAACGCCATCTGCCGCCCGAAGAAGGGGTCCTCCTCGCGCGCGGGAGCCCGCCCCCAGCGGTCGCGCCGCGCCTCGGGGACGAGGGCCGCGTCCACGAGCAGGGCCCAGCGCTCCGCCGTGCGCTCCTCGTTCCACTCCGCCAGGTCGAACAGGCCGGCCACGCGCGCCTGCTTCTGCCGGTCCCGCCCGGCCCACGCATCCAGCTCGTAGCGGGTAAGGACGGTGGCGCGGCGGCGCTCGTCGTCGCGCACGTCCTCCCACGGCAGGTACTCGTAGACGTCGGCCCAGTGCGAATCGGCCGCGTCGTCGCTGCCGGTGGGGGCCGCGGCGCCGTGCGGGTCGCGGCAGAGCATGAGGTACGCGGCCGTGGTCACCCGTGCGCCGCGGGCGATCCATCCCCCCGTCCTCTCGTCGCGCGTGCCGGCGAACTGGCGCGGGTCGCGGCCGTTGCGGCTGTAGCTGGCGAGCTCCTCCACGAACGCCGGCGCGGCCACGCCCGTTTCCTCGTGCAGCTCGCGGATGGCGGCCTGGCGCGAGTCGGCGTCCGTCCAGTCCATGAAGCCGCCGGGCCACGCGTCCAGCCCGCCGTATGGGTCCTTGCCGCGCTCCACGAGCAGCGCGCGCAGGGTGCACTCCGGCGCGCCGCAGTCCAGCGCCAGCGCCACGGCGTCGCCGGTGACGGCCTGGCGCGGGTAGTCGCCGGCGTTGTAGCGCACGGCCCACTCCGGCACCGGCTCGTCCGCGGGGATGACGATTGCTTCGCTCACGGCAGTATCCGACGGGGAAGATGAAGACGACCGGACGTTCTCGACGCGAGAACTACGCCGCGGGTGGCGCGAGGGCAAGCCCCTGCGAGGAGCTGGCCCCATGCGCGGGCAGGGTGCCCCCCTCCCCGACCCTCCCCCACAAACTGCATGGGGGAGGGAGATGGAGCGGGAAAGCGCCATCGCGCCACGCAGTTCTCCCCCTCTCCGCGAGGAACGAGCGGGGAGGGGGCCGGGGGGAGGGGCGCTCCGCCGGTTCAGACCGGGTTGATGGTTGACAGAATAGACCGGGATGATGCTTGACAGTCCCTGTTGATTGGAGGCATGTGCGAGAACCGAGTTTAAGCCGCTCGCAAATGTCGCTTGCAGGTGAGGGCAGTCTTGTCCAATCCTATTGCTGCACTGTCGCTTGGGGGCTCTCGCACATCCAGACCAGGTGAGGGCTACCCCCGGGGAGTGACCGCAGCTGTGGCGATAAGTGTAAGCGGCCCTTCGCGGAGGGACTGTCAAGCATCATCCCGGTCTAAAGTGTCAAGCATCATCCCGGTTGCTCACTCGCGCCCGCCGAAACGCCGCTTCCCTGCCCCAAACCGACGCCCTTACGCAGTTAACCTCCCCCAGGGTTTTTTTGGGGGAGGTGCGAGCCTGAGCGAGCGGTGGGGGCGCCGCCCGATCCCCGCCCCCGTGCACCAATTCCGATCCCGATCGCATCCCGATCCCCCTCCTCTCCCATCGCATGACGCATCCTCCCCGCCCACTCCGCACGAGCCGCACGCTCCGGCTCAGCATCGCGACCGCCGCATCCGCCGCGCTCGTCTTGGCCGCGGGCTCGGCGGAGGCGCAGACGACGCTGTATCGCTCGGAGGCGTTCAACGTCACGGACACGTCGGTGCAGCAGGGGCGGTGGACGGCGGTGGCGCTGTCGCGGGACAGCATCGTGAGCACGTATCCGCGCGCGGGGCGCGAGATGCACTTCCGGTTCAGCATCAACGGCGTGGACAACGAGTTCAAGTCCGGCACGGAGCACACGCTGTACATCCGGCCCACCAGCGGCCGCATCGTCTCGCCCGTGTACGTGTTCGGCCAGGAGCAGCCGCCGTACGTCCCCACGCCCGAAGCCCATCCCACCAGCGAGGAAGGCGTCGCGCAGGTCACCCTCCGCCTGGACCTGCGGCCCGTGCTCCGCGAGCTCGCCCGCACCGGCGCGTACGACCCGCCGCAGGGGCCGCCCATCCGCCGTGAGGACTTCGGGAGCGTCTACGCCATCGGCGACGTGGAGCCGCTCACGTGGGACATCGCCGGCCTGCGCGCCGGTGGCCCCGCGCAGCTGGCCGACGCGGACGGAGACAGCATCTACACGCTCGTCCTCCCCATCCAGGCGCAGTACACGCGGCCCCTGGCGGGGCCGGGACGCGCGGTGTGGGCGCGGCGGGCGGACGTGTCGGCGTTCCCGCGGGTGCGCTCGCCGGAGCGGCTGCTGGACGCGCTCTACACGATGTCGCTGGAAGAGCTTACGCAGCTGGTGCGCGACGACGGCGCGCTCTCCGCGGGCGCCAAGTGGCCCGGCGTGTGGACGCGCGACGTGGCGTTCAGCTCCGTGCTGGCGCTGGCCATCGTGGCGCCGGACGCCGTCCGCAAGAGCCTGATGGCCAAGGTGGATTCCGCCGGGCGAATCATCCAGGACACGGGCACGGGCGGCTCGTGGCCGATTTCGACCGACCGGATGACGTGGGCGCTGGCGGCATGGGAGCTGTACGCCGTCACGGGCGACCAGGCGTGGCTGCGGCAGGCGTACGACATCATCCGCCGCAGCGCGGGAGCGGACCGGCACGCCATCTGGGACCTGGAGACGGGGCTGGTGCTGGGCGAAACGTCGTTCATGGACTGGCGGGAGCAGAGCTATCCGCGGTGGATGGAGCCCCGCGACATCGCCCTCTCCTCTGCCGCGGGGACCAACGTGGTGCACTACGCCACCTATCGCATCCTCGCGGACATGGCGGATGCGCTCGGCGAGCCGCCGGAGGAATGGACGGAGGTGGCGGACGGCCTGCGGACGGCCATAAACCAGCACCTGTGGATGGAGGACGCGGGCTTCTACGCCAGCTTCCGCTACGGCCGCGCGTTCCCGTCCCTCGCGCCGCGGTCGGATGCGCTGGCGGAGGCGCTCGCGCTCATCTACGGCGTGCCGGACGAGGCGCGGCGTGCGTCCATCTCGTCGCGGACGCCCGTGGTGGCGTTCGGCGCGCCGAGCTTTTGGCCGTACATCCCGGAGATCCCGTTCTACCACAACGGGTCCATCTGGCCGTTCGTCACGGCGTTCTGGATGTGGGGCGCGGCAGAGGCGGGGAACACGGCGGCCGTGGAGCACGCGATGGCATCCATCCACCGCCCCGCCGCGCTGTTCCTGACGAACAAGGAGAACATGGTCGCCAGCACGGGCCACTTCGACGGCACGGAGCTGAACAGCGACCGCCAGCTGTGGAGCGTGGCGGGCAACCTGGCCACGCACTACCGCGTGCTCTTCGGGATGCGCTTCCGCCCGGACCGGCTGGAGCTGCGGCCCATGGTGCCGCCCGCGTACGGCGGCGAGCGCACGCTCTCGAACCTGCGCTACCGCGGTGCGACGCTGGCGATCACCGTCCGCGGGCACGGGGACGGCGTGGCGGGCGTGCGGCTGGACGGCCGGCCCGTGGAGCGCGCGGAGGTCCCGGCGTCGCTCACGGGCGCGCACACGATCGAGATCCAGATGAACGGCCGCTGGCCCGCCGCCGCCGTGAACATCGTCCCCAACCGCTGGTCGCCGGCAACGCCCGCCGTCACGCGCGAGGGCGATGCGCTCACGTGGCCCGCCGTGCCCGGCGCCGTGCGCTACGCCGTCTACCGCAACGGCGTGCAGGCGATGACGACGGCGGAGCCCCGCGCGGCGATCGACCAGACGGCGCGGGTGGCCGAGTACCAGGTGCTGGCGGTGGATTCCGCCGGGCTGGAGTCCTTCCTGAGCGAGCCGGTCCTCGTGGTGGCGGAGGATGCCGTGATCATCGCGTATCCGCGGTTCGCACCCCTGGAGCGCGAGCACGAGGGCTTTTCGGGGAATGGATACGTGCGCCTGACGCGCGAATCCAACACCACCGTAGAGGTGCCCGTGACGATCCCCTGCGGCGGCGTGTACCGGGTGGAGCCGCGCTACGCCAACGGCAGCGGGCCCATCAACACCGACGCGAAGGCGGCCATCCGCACGCTGGAGGTCGGCAGCGACGCCATCGGCGTGCTGGTGATGCCGCAGCGCGGCACGGACCGCTGGGCGGACTGGGGATACGGCACGGCGCTGCGGATAGAGCTGCCGGCCGCCGGGTACACGCTGCGGCTGTCGATGACGCCCCGGGACGAAAACATGGACGGCCGCGTGAACACGGCGCTGCTGGACCACCTGCGCCTGACCCGCCTCGCCCCCGAGGACGGGGCGTCGGCAACGTGCCGCTGACCTGACGCGAGGATCACGCTTGCGCAGGGGCGCCGGACGTTCGGTGCCTCTGCGCGTCTCGGGGGCGCAGACACGTTGTTTTCCTGAGGGAGCGCCCACCGGCACTCCGACGGTGCACATCCTCCGGGCGCGACCAAAGGATCTGCTCCGCCCCTGCATGATCCCCGCGCTCCCGACGGGTTTCCGCCGTGGAGGGGTCCGTGCACGACGGCGGCCTTCGATCACGGGACGGTAGATCCTTCGGTCGGCGCCAGGGATCGCGGCACGGGAGAGTATCGGCGGCGCCTCCCTCAGGAAAACAACGTGGATGAGGATGCGACTGGGGACGGCGGTGCAGTCCGCGAAGGCGGACTTCGTGCCTTTCCAGCGGCGAATTCATTCGCTCCGGACGGGGCTCCGCGCTCCACCGCCCCATCCATCACCGATCCACCGCCTAATCCACCGCCGATCCACCGCCGATCCACCGCCGATCCGCCACCAATCGTCCGCCAACCCGCCGTGATCGTAGGCAGCCATCACCTGCGCTTCATCTCCCCCCGGGGTTGAGCGGCGGCAGGCGGGGCGGTATCTTCAGGGCTTATCGGAAGACATCCTGACAAATCCGGCCGGCCCCATCCGCGGCCTCACTCTGCCCTTTCCCCAGGTTCGATGGAGTATTCGCCCAACATCCGCCGCATCGCCATCAACACGGGCGGAGGCGACGCGCCGGGGCTCAACGCCGTGATCCGCGCCGCCACGCTCGCCGCGCTGGACAACGGCTGGGAGGTGTTCGGCATCCGGCGCGGCTACATGGGGCTGCTGCACGACGACGTGGACGGCGAGCCGGGGATGGTGCCCCTGTGCGCCGACAAGGTGCGCGGCATCACCCACCTGGGCGGCACCATCCTGGGCACCACGGCGCGGGGCAACCTGTTCGGCCTGGAGCCGCGGCAGCCGGACGGCACGTGGGGGCCCAACGACCCCTCCGAGGCCATCATGGCCCGCTTCAAGGAGCTGGAGATCGACGCGCTGATCGCCATCGGCGGCGACGGCTCGCTCAAGATCGCGCACCGCCTGTTCCTGCAGGGGCTGCGCGTGATCGGGGTGCCCAAGACCATCGACAACGACCTGGGCGCCACGGACATGACCTTCGGCTTTCAGACCGCGGTCGACGTGGCCACGGAGGCCATCGGCCGCCTGCACAGCACGGCCGAGGCGCACCAGCGGGTGATGGTGGCGCAGGTGATGGGGCGGCACACCGGGTGGATCGCCCTGGAAAGCGGACTTGCGGGGGGCGCGGACGTGATCCTGATCCCCGAGATCCCGTTTTCCGTGGAGCGCATCGCCGAGAAGATCGCGGAGCGCGAGGCCAACCGCCGCCGCTTCAGCATCATCGTGGTGGCCGAGGGCGCCCGCGAGGCCGGCGGCGCGCCCAGCTTCGTGGAGGGCACGGGGCGCTACGGCGGCATCGCCGACCGGCTGGCGGCGGAGCTCGAGGCGGCCACGGGCAAGGAAACGCGCACGCTGACGCTGGGCCACATCCAGCGCGGCGGATCGCCCGTGCCCTACGACCGCAACCTGGCCCTGCGCTTTGGCGCGGCGGCGGTGCACGCGGTGGAGCGCGGCAACTTCGGCAGCATGGTGGCGCTGCAGGGCAAGTCCGTGCGCAGCGTGCCCCTGGGTGATGCCGTGCGCGACATCAAGCGCGTGCCCGAGGACTGCGAGGTCGTGCGCACGGCGCGCAAACTCGGCGTCTCGTTCGGCGACTGAACGGCGGTCTCACGCGGAGACGCGGAGGGCGCGGAGGCACAGAATCGTGCCTCCGCGCCCTTTCTCATGCGGCAACCAGGCGCGGCGGCGTTCCTCCACGTGCGCCGTGCCACCTCGGAAAGATGAACGGGCGCGGGCAAGGCGTCGCCGCCGCGCCCGCGCCCGTTCTGCCCGCTAGTCGTCGCCGACGGCGGCCGCCTCCAGGCGTTCGCCGCCCGCGCGCTGCAGTGCCGCCACGGGGAGCAGGGTCCACATCTGGCACTGCCGACTCGAGCTGTCGTCGAGAACGATCGGATTCTCGGTCTTGATGGCGCAGCCGCTGTTGGTGACGAACAACTCCGGCGCGCCGTTGCTGAAGATGAGGGGCTGCGTCGTCCAGTTCCAGCTCTGGGACGGCCGCTCGTTGACGATGACCGACAGGACGAGCCGGGCGCTCGGGACCAGCGCTGCGTTCGGCACGTCCAGGCACAGCCTGGGGTTGGCCGCCGACGTGATCACGCCGGTGTCCGCATCCAGGTACCACTGCGTGTTCAGGCTGCCCGCTCCCTGCAGGAACATCAAGTTCACGGGTGCTCCTTCGTTCGCCGCATCAACACCGATGCAGAAGACGGGGCTGCCCTGCGACTGGATGATGTAAGGCGTGTTGGTGTCGGCCATGAGGATCTTCCTTGTCGTGTGTGTGGTGATGTGATGGATTGCCGATGATTTTCGCGGGACGCCGCACGGCGCCCTCGCGGGTGGAACCTGTCCTGGCGCGCTTCCTTTCTCCGGAACGGGTCCGGTGAAGGAGCGGGAGTGGATGTCGTGGAGGCCGCCCGGCCGCTTGCATCTCCCGCCGTTATGCGTGTAAGATGGGCCAAAGCAATCAACTGTTTCTGCATGCGTGCTCAATCTTTCCATCCATCTGTCGTCAATGTTCAGTCTCAACCTGCTGGGCGGAGCGTCGCTGGAAGGCCAGATGGGGCCGGTTTCAGGCAAGGCGACGCACAAGCGGCGGATCGCCGTGCTCGCCATCCTGGCTGCCGGGCGGGGACGACCCGTGGGACGCGAGCGGGTGATCGGGCTCCTGTGGCCCGAGCACTCCAGCGACGCGGCCCGGCACCTCCTCTCCGAGGCGCTGTACGTACTGCGCAAGGAGCTGGGGGAGGCGGCGATCCTGAGCTCGGGCGGCGAGGTGGCGCTGAACGGCGAGGTGGTGCGGAGCGACGTGCAGGCGTTCGAAGCCGCGGTAGAGGAAGGGGACCTCCAGGGGGCGGCACAGGTGTATCGCGGCCCCTTCCTGGATGGCTTCTACGTGTCGGGCGCGCTGGAGTTCGAGCGGTGGGCTGAGTCCGAGCGGGACCGGCTGGCGCGTGCACACGGCCGCGCGCTGGAATGCCTGGCGGAGGCGGGCGAGCGGGCAGGGAGGCCCCAGGAAGCGGCGGAGTGGTGGCGCCGCCTGGCCGTGGCCGATCCCTACAACTCGCGCGTGGGCGTACGGCTGATGCTGGCCCTGGACGCGGCCGGCGAGCGCGCGGCGGCCCTCTGGTTCGCCGAAAGCCACACGGCGCTCCTGCGGGAGGAGGTGGGCGTGGAGCCCGACCAGGAGTTCGCCGCCGCCGTGGAGCGCCTGCGCACCGAGCCCGTCCGCTTTCCCCCGCCCGCCGCACCCGCCGCACCCGCCGTATCCCCGCTGCACAACGGGGCTTCCGCCTCTCCGCCCTCGCCCGGCACTCCAGCGCCCTCCCGGCCCCCGCCCGATGCACCGGCGGAGCGCACGCCCATGGCTTTCTCCGCGCCGCCCGTCGAACGCGAGGCGGAGCACGAGTCCGCGCCATCCCCCCAGGCCGCGCCGGAGCCGGAGCCCGCGTTGTCTGCCGAACGGGAGGCGGAGCACGAGTCCGCATCGCCCGCCAAACCGGAGGCGGAGGACGCGTCCGCATCGTCTGCCGAAGCGGAGCCGGAGCCCAGGTCATCTGCCGAAGCGGAGCCGGAGCACGCGCTGCCCGCCGATACGGCCGCGGAGCCGGAGCCCGCGCCGTCGCTCCTCCCACGGCGAGAGCCCGAGCCCGCATCGTTCGTCGATTCCGCAGCGGATGCCGGGCCCGCGCCATCCGAAGAACTCCAGGCGGCAGGGGGATCCGCGCCGCGACTCGACGGCCCGGCGGATCCGGGACTCGCGCCGCGCATCGCATCCCGGCCCGAGGCGGAGCTCGCGGCTTCGGCGGACGTCCCGGCGAGACTCGGGCACGGAACCCCTCCCGGCACGACGCTGGCGGCGGTCCCCTCAACGGCGGGAGCGCGGCGTTGGAAGGGCCCCGCACTCCTGGCGGGGCTCCTCGCAGTGCTGGCAGGCCTGGCCGGGGTGCTCGCCCTCACCACGCGCCGCAATGCGCCCGATCCGTCCGCGGGGTTCGACGCGCGCCGCATCGCCGTGCTGTACTTCGACGACCACTCCGCGGGGGGCGAGCTGGGGTACCTGGCCAGCGGGCTCACGGAGATGCTCATCCATGAGCTGAGCCAGGTGGAGGCGCTGGACGTAATCTCGCGCAACGGCGTAAAGCAGTACCGCAACCCCAGCGTGCCCTTCGACAGCCTGGTGGCGGACCTGCGGGTGGGGAGCGTGGTGGAGGGAAGCGTCCAGCGCGCCGGCGACAGCGTGCGCGTGACGGTGCAGCTCGTGGACGCCGCCACCAGGTCGCACCTGGAAAGCCGCACCCTGCTGCACCCCGCCTCGGGCGTGCTGAGCCTGGAAGACGCGGTGGCGCGCGAAGTGTCGGGCTTTCTGCGGCGCCGGCTGGGGCAGGAGGTGCGGCTGCGGCAGACGCGCGCCGGGACACGCAGCGAGGCGGCCTTGCGGCTGGTGTGGCAGGCCAGCGAGGCGCGCGAGGGCGCCCGAAGCGCGGCGCGCGCCCCGGCGCCCGGAACGGACACGGAACGGTCCGGGCTGCTGGCGCGCGCGGACTCGCTGCTGGCCCTTGCCGAGCGGGCGGACCCGGGCTGGGCGCATCCGGCCCTGGAGCGCGGGTGGGTGGCGTACGAAGCGGGCCGGCTCTCGCGCGGCCCCCCGGCCGACGCGCGCTTCAACGCCGCGCAGGGGGCGGCCGCCCGCGTGCTGGCCCGTGAGCCCGGCAACGGCCGGGCGCTGGAGCTGCGAGGGGTGGTGCGGTTCGAGCGCGCGGCCCGGGCCGGCTCCGGGCAGGAGGCGCGGGTGGACAGCGCCGAGCTGGACCTGCGCGCGGCCGTGCAGGCGGAGCCCGGGCTCGCCGGCGCCTGGGCCCGCCTGAGCCAGCTGCTGCGCTACCGCGGCCGGGTGGCGGAAAGCGACGTGGCCGCCCGCCGCGCCCTGGCCGAGGACGCCTACCTGGACGAGGGGCCGGCCATCCTGAACCAGCTGTTCCTAAGCGCGATGCTGCTGGGGGACTATCCCCACGCGCGTTCGCTGTGCAGCACCGGGCGGCAGCGCTTTCCCGCCGACTGGCAGTTCCTGGAATGCGAGCTGACCCTGCTGCGCGAGGACCGCTCGCGGCCGGCGGACCCGGAGCGGGCGTGGCGGCTGGTGGCGGAGCTGGACCGGGTGGACCCCCCGGAGCGGGCGGCCGCGGGGGGGCGCGCGTACAGCCCCGTGTACCGCCAGGCGCTGGCCGCCGCCATCCTGGCCCGGGCGGGCCAACGCGACAGCGCCCGGGCCGTGCTGGCCCGGGCGCGCCGGATGGTGGCGGGCGACGCGGAAAGAACGCTTGACCTGGCCTACGACGAGGCCTACGTCCTGCTGCAGCTGGGCGAGCGCGAGGCCGCGCGGGCGCGGCTCACGGACGTGCTGGCCCACCGCTCCTGGCTGCGGGACTTTGCCCGTCGGGATCCCCTGTTCCGTGAGCTCTTCGCGCCCGCTGCTCCTCCAGGTACACCCCGAGTGGCCGAGACTCCAGGTTCCCGGCCCTGACGAGGAGCACGTACAGGTCGGCCATCAGGACGTGGGGCTCCGTGAGCCCCACGTAGTCGGAGCGCGGCAGGTGCGCCAGGGCGAACGGCAGCGACTCGTCCGTGCCCCCCGGGCTCCTGCCCGCGCGGGCCCGTGGCGCGGCGGGCTGCGGCACGTGCCCGTAGAACGCCTCCGAGATGCCTTCCAGGAGGTACGCCGCCAGCCACTGGCCCTTGGAGGCGTAGTAGGGCATCAGGAATTTTTCTACCGCCGCCTCGCTCCAGAACACCGCATCGTACTCCTGCGCGAGCTCCTGCGCCTGTGTCATTCCCTCCGCCTGGATCAGCACGCTCTGCACCTGGGGACGCTCCGCGACGGTACTGGTGCTCACGGGCGTCACCACGTCGTGTTCCCTCGGAGACTCCGCCATCGTGGTGAAGTAGCTGAGCCAGCCCTTTACAGGGTCCAACGTGGTGACCATGAACCCGGGATCGCCGCCCGGCTTTCTCTGGCTGGCCGCGTTCTCGGCCATGGCACGAAGCGTAACCGAATCCATCTTGAGCGTTTCATCCGTCATCGCGTTCCTCCGCATCTCCAGGGGTTCGGCCGGCCCTCTCGCCGGCAAGGGGCCATGCCAGCCCCTCCGCAGAGAAGATGGCGGACGAAACTCAACTTTTTTTCCTCCCTGTCTCAACCGGCCCCGCAGGGGACGCCCTCGCCCGAATGCACCGGAGCCGGTGGAGAGATTGCTCCGCCGGCCCCGCACGTCGTTGTGCCCCGTGGGACGTCGCCGCTATCCCGGGTCCATCAGCCCCGTGCTGGGCACGGGCTGCGCGGAGCCCTGGATGCCGAACGGCTCGTGCTCGTCCGCATCGATCACGTCGGATACGTCGGGCTCGCCCACGTCGTCCACGCGGGTGACGGCGAGCGCGGCGACCAGCAGCGACACGCCGCCGATCATCACCATGTACAGCGACGCGTTGGGATCGTCCGCGCCCCACAATCCGCGGATCAGCCGCCCGAAGGTGAGCGACGCGAGGATCTCCGGGATGACGATGAAGAAGTTGAACACGCCCATGTACACGCCCATCCGGTGCGCCGGCAGCGCGCCGGAAAGGATGGCGAACGGCATGGAGAGGATCGACGCCCACGCGATGCCCACACCCACCATCGTCAGCAGCAGCACGTACTTGTCGTGGATGAGCGCCACGCTCAGCAACCCTGCCGCGCCGCACAGGAGCGCCAGCGCATGCGTCGTCTTGCGGCTCGTGGCCCGCGCCACCTTCGGGAGCGCGAACGCCACGGCGAAGCAGGTGATGGAGT
>DASQZE010000268.1:0-7317 GCA_035638875.1 Longimicrobium sp. | reverse complement strand
GCTCCACCTGCGCCGTGCGGGTGTCGAAGCTCTTCACCTGCAGCGCCTCGACGTTCAGGCTCAGCCTCTTCATGGCAACCCCCGGATGAGGGACGATGCGCGGACCGGCGCCAGGGGAAGGCCGGGGCGCCCGCCGCGGGTCATCCCAAGCTACGCACGCGCATCGTCACCGTCCAACCATCCCGCGAACGCAACGGCGCCAACCAGTCGCACCTCCCCGCGAAGGCGAAGAAGACGGCACCGCGCCGTCCTCTCCACTTCCGCACTTCCGCACTTCCGCACTTCCGCACTTCCGCACTTCCGCACTCCGCACTTCCGCACTCACGCATTTCCGCCCGTCCCCTCCCCCACTTCCGGCGACTGCGTGCGGCGGAACCGCATCACCGTCTCCTCCACCCAGTTCTCCACGTCCTCGGCGTCCTTGCCGTGCAGCGCCGTCTCCTCCTCGCTCACGCCGTCCGGCGCCGTGCCGCCGCTGCGGTCCACCACGTTGCTCACGACGGCACGCCAGGTGGCCCGCTGCGCCACCTGCCCGAACGTCCGCATGCCGATGCGGTCGATCAGGTCCGCCGAGCGGGTAAAGGAACGAATCTCGAAGCGCAGCGAGTCGCCCGGCGCGTCCTGCACGTCGAAGCGGATGGCGCCGGCCAGGGGATGCCCCTCCAGCGTGACCATGGTGATGGTGCGGTCGGACGTATCCACGCAGCGCACCTGGATGTGGCCGCGCAGGGGGATCTCCAGCGTGAGCGTGGCGCCCTGTTCCATGGCCGTCTGCGAGCCCGGCTCCGCGCCCACCTCCAGCAGCCCCTCGGGCGCCAGGCGGTAGAATTCCGTGCGGACGACCTCGAACAATTCATCCGCCGTGATCTGGCAGGCGCGGATGTCGGCCCAGTAGCGCTGGCGGTGCAGCGTGCCCGTGCCCTCCGACGGCAGCGACTCGGGAAGGGTGTCGGCCAGCTTGCCCAGCCCCTCGCCGAGCGGCGTGGGCGTGACGCCGAACACCTCCGTGAGCCCATTCACCGCGCCCTCGGGGATCACGTTCCCCTCCTCCAGCATGGTGATCTGGTCGTTCTTGACGGGAAAGTCGATGCCCACGGCCTCCAGCGCCTGGGTCCCCGCCCGCGCCAGGAACTGCGGAACGGGCACGAGCACGGGGCTGCGCTCCGTGATCTTGCCCAGCAGCTCGATGGTCTCGCGGATGGTGGTGACGTCAGGCCCCGCTACGTCCACGGCCGTCTCGCTGGGCGTGGGCCGCTCCACGGCTCGGGTGAGGGCCAGTCCCAGGTCCTCCACCCACACGGGCTGGAACGGCTGGTCGCCGCTCCCCACCAGGGGGATGGCGGGAAGGGTGCGCACCATCTTGAGCAGCAGCGAGATCACCGCGTCGCCCGGGCCGTACACGTTGCCGGGGCGCACGACGAGCCACCCGGGCGGCGCTTCGGCGCGGACCACCTGCTCGGCATCGAACTTGGAGCGGTGATAGCCGGAATCCCCCCCGTCCGCCCCCAGCGAAGACACGTAGACAAAGCGCCGGACCCCGGCTCGCCGGGCCTCTCGGGCCAGGCGGCGCGTACCTTCCACGTTCACTTCCTGGAAGGTGGATTCCGGGGGGCTTTCAGAGACGATGCCCGCCACGTGCAGCACTGCCTCGCACCCCTCCGCCGCGCCGGCCACGGCCTCGTCGGAGCTGATGCTCCCCTCGTGCGGCTCCACCCCCGCGGCCCACTGCCGCACGTCCGACTGCGCGTGGCGCGACAACAGGCGCACCGTGTGTCCCGCCTTGAGCAGGTGGTCCACCGCGGCCTTGCCCACCACTCCCGTTCCCCCCGTCACCAGCACCTTCATCCGTCCTCCCCGTTCGGCGTGATCCGGCCTTCCGTGGGGGGCAACTCGGGTGCCACGCCCGGCTCGGGAGGGCCGCCAGCCCGCGGCGATCCCTTTGCGCCGCACCTGATACGAACTGATCACGGCAATGGGAAGGCACAAGTGAAGCGGCCCCATTGCCGCCTGAATCATTAACCTTTGCTTTCCTATGAAGGAGAGCACATAATAGAGAACACTACGCAACACAAAACGGCCCGCGCGGTACTGAACGCGGGCGGCAGGCGGCAGCCAGCGGCGCGAACACGGCCCCGCGGGCGGTGTTCGCCCGCTTATCCCACCTTTCGGAGCCGAGACCCAAATGGACGCATCCCCGCCGCCGCCCATCCGCCCCCGCAAGCCGCGCCGCCGCTGGCGCTGGCACGTGCCTCCCGCGCTCACGCATGGCGGAGAGAGCCTGGAGGGGGCGCCGGTGCTGGACGAGGTGCAGGGACCGCTGGGGCTGGTATTGTGGGAAACGTACCGCGACGTGGTGCTGTGGTCCGGCACCGAGGAGCGGGACGGCTTGTTCGCGGCCGGCGCCCACGCGGCGCGGCTGCGGGAGCTGGACGCGGCGGGGGCGGACCCGGCGCTGGACCGTGCCCTGCGCGGTGCCGCGGCCGTGGTGGCGGACCCGGTGGGCACGCAGGAGGCGGACGTGATGGGCGCCTGCCGCCAGGCCGCCGACTGGGCGGAGCAGCGGGGGCTGATGGGCACGGCCGTCACGCTGGCCACCGCCGCCGCGCTGGCGTCGCCCACCAACGCGGCCGCGGCGTTCCGCGTGGGGCAGATTGCCCGCAGCAAGGGCGAGAACGCGCGCGCCGAGACGTGGTTCCGCCGGGCCATCGGCCTGGGGCGGCAGGCCAAGGACTGGGCCAGCTATGCCGAGGCGTTCCTGGGGCTGGGCAACCTGTACAAGCTGCGGGGCAACTTTCCCCAGGCGCGCCGCTTTCACATCCGGGCCCTGCGCGCGGCCCGCCGCCATGCCCTGCGCGACATCGTGGCGCGGGCGCTGCACGACCTGTTCACCATCGCCGTGGAGACCAGCCCGCCCGCCGAGGCGCAGGACCTGGCGCGGCTGGCGTTCCGGGCTTACGGACCCCGGCATGCCAAGCTGCCCGCCCTGGCGCACGACGTGGCGTACTTCTGGGTGGGACAGGGGCGGTTCGCGCCGGCGCTGGACGTGTTCCGCGCCGTGATGCCGCACCTGGCGGAGCCCGGCGAACGGCTGCTGTGCGCCGGCAACCTGGGCCGCGCCGCGGGGGCCCTGGGCGACCGGCCCACCTTCGAGGAGGCGTGGGAGCAGGTGTGGGCGTCGCCGGAGGAGTGGGACAAGCAGTCCAAGGCGGGGCAGGCGCTGCTGGAGCTGGCCCACGGCGCCAGCAGCCTGCGCGACTGGGGCCGCGCCGAAAAGGCGGCCGAGGCCGGGCGCGACCTGGCGCAGAAGCGCGGCCAGGGGCAGGTGGTGATCCTGAGCGACACGGTGCTCGAGGCCGCCCGCCGCAAGCGCGGCACGGAGATCCCCGCCTCTGCCGGCGACGCCGCCGAAGACACGCAGGACCTCGCCGCCGACTTCGTCCGCTCGCTCCGCACCGGGGCGGGGATGCGGTAGACGGACGGGATCGGATTGGATTGGACCGGAGGGCAAGCGTCGGATCGGCCCTCCCCGAGCGAATCTCAGCCCTCCCCGGGACGATCGGGGAGGGCTGATTTGCATTCGGGGAGCCGAGCTCGGCCCCGCCGCTGCGCGACGGGATCCCTCTCCCCCGCCGGCCATTTCGCTCGTTCCTCGCGACGGCCGGCGACCCCTCCCCCAACTTCGGGGGAGGGGTGGGCGCGGGCGGAGTTTTGCGCGCGGAACCAGGGCGCGTTCGTGCACGGCCTGCTCCCCCTCCCGTACGGGCAGGCAATCGAGGGTGCTGACAGGTCGTGTACGGGAGAGGGGGCCGGGGGGTGAGGGCCCCGGCGGGAGCCGGCGGACCGGTCCGTTGCGTGAGGGATGCGCGCCCGCAGGGCCGAGACCGCGGAGCGAACGGACAACAGCAGTATCGTTGTCCGTTCGCGGAGGGGGCTCGGCGCCGTTGGCAACGGTTGTATCGTTGCCTACGGCGCGCGCAGCCCGGCCCCCGCCTGCGGGGGACACGCCCACACCCGCCGTCGCCGTTGCCCTTCTCCACCCCGCGGATCCATCCGGCGATCCACCGGCCCAAGTATCCCCATCGGGCCCACCCGCACCCCCCGATTCCGTCAACCCCGCGCCACACCGAGCATCCGCCTGAAAACCAAGGTGTTGCGTGAGCCCCACTCACCGGTATGTTCAGCCTCGTGCCAAAAACGGCCCGCCGTTTGCCCGGCTGGGAGCCACGCCCGCGCTCGAAAACTTTACGAGGACTGACGCGCATGAGTGCCAACAACGGCCAGCAGCCGAGCGAGCAGGAATCCCGAGACGTCGCCGAGGCGGCGCGCGAGACGGAGTGGACCGCGCCCAGCTTTGTGCGCGAGCTGTTCCTGGGCAACTTCCGGCTGGACCTGATCCATCCGTACCCCCAGCAGACGCCCGAGGACAAGGCCAAGACCGACGCGTACATCGCCAAGCTGCGGCCCATCATCGAGCGCGTGGACAGCGACGAGATCGACCGCACGGGCGAGCTGCCGGAGGACGTGGTGCAGGAGCTGCGCGAGGTGGGCGCGTTCGGGCTCAAGATCCCCGAGGAGTACGGCGGCATCGGGCTCAGCCAGGTGGGCTACGGCCGCACCATCGGCATGGTCACCAGCAAGGACGGCAACCTCACGGCCCTCCTTTCGGCGCACCAGTCCATCGGCGTTCCCCAGCCGCTCAAGCTGTTCGGCACGCCGGAGCAGAAGAAGAAGTACCTGCCCCGCATTGCCAAGGGCGCCATCTCGGCGTTCGCCCTGACGGAGGACGGCGTGGGCTCGGACCCGGCCGCCCTCAGCACCATGGCCACGCCCAGCGAGGACGGCAAGTCGTTCGTCATCAACGGCAAGAAGCTGTGGTGCACCAACGGCACCATGGCCGAGCTGCTGGTGGTGATGGCCCGCACGCCCGACAAGATCAAGAACGGCAAGAGCATCCCGCAGATCACGGCGTTCATCGTCGACACCAAGGCGCCGGGCGTGACCATCGCGCAGCGCTGCCGCTTCATGGGCCTGAAGGCCCTGCAGAACGCGGTGATCACGTTCGAGAACGTGACCGTGCCGCGCGAAGACATCCTGTGGGGCGAGGGCAAGGGCCTCAAGCTGGCCCTGGTGACGCTCAACACGGGCCGCCTGACGCTGCCGATGAGTGCCGCGTACGGCGCCAAGGCCGCCGTGCAGGTGGCGCGCAAGTTCGCGGCGGAGCGCGTGCAGTGGGGCCAGGCCGTCGGCAAGCACGACGAGGTGGCGCAGATGCTGGGCGGGATGGCGGCGGACGCGTTCGGCATCGAGGCCATGGCCGAGATGTCCAGCGCCCTGGCCGACCAGGCGCAGAACGACATCCGGCTTGAGGCGGCCATCGCCAAGCTGTGGACGTCGGAGGTGGGCTGGAAGCTCATCGACGACCTGATGCAGATTCGCGGCGGCCGCGGCTACGAGACGGCGGATTCGCTCAAGGCGCGCGGCGAAAAGCCCATCGCCGTGGAGCGGATGATGCGCGACTTCCGCATCAACCGCATCTTCGAGGGCACGTCGGAGATCATGCACCTGTTCATTGCCCGCGAGGCGGTGGACACGCACCTCTCCGTGGCCGGCGACATGATCAAGCCGGGCATTGGCGCGGGGCAGAAGCTCGCCGCCATGGCCAAGGCGGGCATCTGGTACGCGGGGTGGTTCCCCAAGCGCCTGGTGGGCAGCGGCCAACTCCCGGGCACGTACAGCGAGTTCGGCTCGCTGGCCAAGCACGTGCGCTACGTGGAGCGCACCAGCCGCAAGCTGGCGCGCGAGATGTTCTACGCCATGGGCAAGCACCAGGCGAAGCTGGAGCGCAAGGGCAAGCTGCTGGCGCGCTTCGTGGACATTGGCGCGGAGCTGTACGCCATCAGCTGCGCGGTGGTGCGCGCGCACTCGATGCGCAGCCTGCCGCACGGCCGTGACGCGGCGCGCCTGGCGGACGTGTTCGCCAAGCGCTCGCGCATGCGCATCCGCGCCCTGTTCTCCGAGATCGGCAACAACGCGGACGAGAGCACCTACCGCCTTGCGCAGGACGTGCTCAAGGGCAAGTACGCGTGGATCGAGGACGGCGCCATCCAGGCGTGGCCCGACGACGACGTGCCGGGTGCCCCGCCCGCGGGCAAGGCCGCGACCGCCGGCACCCCGTCGGAGCGCGCGCCCATCTCCGGCTCGCGTGCCACGGAGCAGGTCGGCGCCGCGGGCTGAGCCCCGCCTCGGCGGTACTTCGGTGGATGGACGGCGGCCCCGCGACGAGCAATCGTCGCGGGGCCGCTGTCCATTCCGCGCAATGCGCGAAACGGCTCTCATCTCTCTTTGCCTTCTCTCCTGGTTCTTCCGTCCGCCGGCCCTGTTATTCCGGTGTCCTGGCTGGCTAACTTCATGCTGTGACGTGAGGCGCCGTGCCGCGTCCCTTCCTTCGAGGTTCCATGGCATGAATGCACTTGCTGTCGCAGGAGTTATAGATGGGGGATCTGCGCGATGGTACCGACATCGAGACTTCTTTTAGCGCGGCGATCAGGCTGCTGGATGACGCCCTCCTGTTAGCATCCCCTGGTCTGGCGCACCGAGGGATCGAGATCATCGATCGATCCAACCGGTCCGGGTTTGATCATTCGGGCTATCCAAACTACTTCTGGGAGCACGAATTTCGAAACAGGAGCGCCATGGAAAAATGCGTACTGTTGGCAGCGGAGGTAGCGTGGGTCGAACCCACCGCGCTTTCGGAACTCCCGGGACAGGTGAACGTCCGTGTGAGGGTAGAGGTGTTCTACCCGGGACAGGCGCCACCGCTGTTCGCCAGCGAACCGTACAATCGTGACGTGCCGCTGGATGCTTGTGCGGGTGGCGGGCTGCTGGAGACGATACAGGCGGGGTTGCTGGAAGCCGCCGGCTCGCTTCCGGCGGAGTATCGTGACAGAGTTGTGCTCCAGTGATCCCGGATGCGCGTCGCAGGGAAGGTGGGCACCACGGCCTGATGCTCGACTGTGAGTTTGTGGATGTACGGCGGCCCCGCGACGAAGCATCGTCGCGGGGCCACTGGCTTTCGTCACTACGTCACTACAACGGCATCACGCACAAAGGACGCAGGGGGAGACCGCGAGGGCGCAGAGAAACACCTCTGCGTTCTCTGCGTGATTCCTGCTGACGTTTGGGTAGATACGGAGCCCCTTCGACGCCTTGGGAACCGGGGATGGACCGATTCGGGCGGTTCACGTAAATTGTCCGCGCGCGTGCGACACCCGCCGATCCCAATCCGCCAACCCTCCACCTCCACTCCGATGACGTTCG
>DASQZE010000267.1:0-7482 GCA_035638875.1 Longimicrobium sp. | reverse complement strand
CACCCTCCCCCTGGTCCGCGCGAACGTGAGCGACATGCGCACGGTGACGGAAGACGAGATCGTGGAGGCCATGCGCTTTTTGTGGACGCGGATGAAGATCGTCGTGGAGCCCTCCGGCGCCGTCCCCCTGGCCGCCCTCATGGCCGATCCCGGGGCGTTCCGCGGGTTGCGGATCGGGATCGTGCTCAGCGGCGGCAACGTGGACCTCGCCAGCGCCTGCAAGCTCACGGCGTAGCCAGCGCGCGGCACAGGAGAGGGCGGAGGCCAATCACTTCGGCGTGATCCTGCTCCAGGTCTGGGGCAACGGCCGGGAGATGAACGGCTTCTTCCTGTCGAAGAAGCTGCTGGAGCACCGCATCGGCTTCGGCCGGGTCGAGCTGAAGAAACAGGACGCGGGGATCACCCGCCCGTGATCGGGCCCCCCCGATACCCGTCCATCCCGGCGCCTGGGAATTGCTCCCCCGCGCCTCCTTCACCCACCCCGACAAGGCCACCGCGCGTACACCTAATCGCTCGCGGCCCGGGCGGGCAGCGTCCCACCAGGTCGGCTCCCCCTCCCCGGCAACCGGCCGGCTTCCCCGCATCCAGATACCGTATCGACGAATCTCCATCGCACCATGATCATGTGCCGCTGCACCGTGTTCATCCGCCGGCGCGCGCTTTCCGCGACCTGCGCCTGAGGGACGAGCGGTTGATATCCAGGGACAAGCGGTGCAGGGGAGGGGACGAACGGTTGATCGGCCGGGTGGAGGGCGCAGTGGTAACACGTCATGTCGGGCGCAGTAATCCTGCTACATCACCCCGGGCAGGGCGCCACCACTCACCCGCAATCCCAGCAGGCCTGCGGAACAGACACGAATATTGGCGGATTGCTTGCGGCATCTGCCGAACGGGAATCGACGATCGGAGCGCATTGTTCGCAACTTCCTATATTGCAATAACTTCCGACACTCTTTGACTTATTGCACCTTGTTGGTGCGAGAGGCGCGATCTGTCGGGAACTAATCGATTCCCGTCGGATCACGTAGCCTGGAACGGCGTTGCAATGGCGTAAGCTTCAGGTCTGGGCGTGAACTCCGCCCTCTTCTTCCCCCGTAACTCACGCTGGAGGCATGGTCCTCATGAAGATCCGCGGCCTGCTCGCGGCTGTCCTCGTTTCGCTTGTCCTGGCCGGCTGTTCCAGCTCCGCCACGGCGCCCGAGGCCCCCGTCGCTCCCGTCGTTGCTCCTTCGTTCGACGACACCCCGCCGCCCTCGGACTCGACCCAGGCACCGCGCGGCGGCGGGGCCATGGGCAACGGCCACTAGGCCGTAACCAGCACCCCGCCCGTATCCGAGAGCGCCGCTACCAGCTGGTCCGCCAGCGAAGCGGCGCCCGGATGCTCCGGCGGCGCCATGGCGGCGGGGCGGGAGCGTACGAAGTCGAGCGCCGCCTCAGCCGCCAGCACCACGCGCCCCTCGCGTCGCTCGTTCGCAATCCGCAGAGCCCGGTCGCCGTACTCCTCGGCCAGCGGCCAGTCGTTCAGACTGGCCGCTCCGTATGCCACGCCCAGCAACCCGCGCGCGGCAGCGTCCTCGGCGCTGCCGGCGTCCAGGAGCGCGTCCAGCCGCCGGCGGGCCGCGCCGAACGTGGGGCGGTCACCCACGCCGCCCGCGGAGCGGCTGACGAGGCCCAGAACCAGCACGCGCTCGGCCGGCGCCTCGAAGTGGCGCTCCAGCGTCATCCCCACCCGCAGGGCCTGTTCGCACAGGCCTTCCAGCATCCAGTGGTAGGCCACGTCGTACGCCAGGCGCGGCAGGTCGGGATGTCCCGCCCCGAGCGCCTGGAAGGCCCGCTCCGCCAGCGCGTCGGCCTCGGGGCCCGCGCCCGTCTCGATCTCCGTGACGAAGAGGCTGTGGTACGTGGCGCCCTGCAGGTCCTCGATGCCGTGCCGCAGCGCCGCCTTGAGGCAGCGCTGGTAGGCGCGCTTGGCCCAGGGAAAGTTGCCCTTCTGCACGGCCATGTTGCCCAGGCCGGAGTAGGCCGTGGCATACGTGCGCCAGTCGCTCGCGCGGCGGGCGGCCACGATGGCGCGCGCGTACCAGCTTTCCGCGCGGTCGTACTCGGCGCGGCGGCGGGCAATGCGGCCCACGGCGTAGGCCAACGCGGCGCTGTGCGGCGCGGCGTGGGCCGCGGCCTGCGCCCACTCCAGCGCCGTGGCCAGGTAGCCGCGGTGCTCCGCCCACAGCGACACGCGCCGGCAGGCGTTCACCACCCGCACCAGCTCCATCCCCCCCGGGTTCTCCAGCAGCCGCACCATCACCGACAGGGGCGCCACCAGCTCCGCGTCCACGTCCAGCCGCGCCAGGTCCTGTTCACGGATTGCCGCGGCCGGCCCGGCGAACAGTGCCCCGCGGCGGTCCGGCGGCGTGGACGACCACAGCGCCACGTTGCGGACGGACCTCCACAGCACCACGCCCAGGTCGCCCGCCACCTCGTCCAGGATGGGCGCGGCAGGCAGCGTTTCCGCGCCCCGGGAGACGGCGGGCGGAATGCGGGTACGCCGGGATGCCGGCATTCGCGTCATACCTGGATGGATGCGGGCCATGGACGGGCGAGGAAGGCGGGTACTGCGCAACGCTTTACGTCTGTAAACGTTTTCACGCTGGAATGTTCCCTCGTTCAACGTTTCGCGCAACCCCTTTCTGCCTGCTGGTGGACGCGCGGAGACGGCGGGAAGTCACATCACCCGCGGATTTTCCGGCATGGATGCTGGGGATGCGGGACCGGCGAGGCGCCGCGTGCCGCATTGCATCCGCCCCCGCCCATGCGGGCTGCGGAGGCGGAGAAACGATTCTTGCGCACCCGCCGGCGGGGCAGATTCCGTTCGCGGGGTGCTCCGGCGCCGCGCGGACGGCATCGGCGCATCCGCCGCGCCCCGCCCATCTCGCACTCCACCGCAGCCGGTTCGCAGACACCATGGCCAACGACAAGCCGTCCCTGACGCGCGAGCTGTTCAACGGGACCATCGACGACTCCATCCTGTTCCCCTACCCGCGCATCAGCGACGAGGAGGACGGGCTCGTGGGCGAGTTCATCGGCCGGCTGCGCGCGTACTGCGAGGCCAACCTGGACCGCGAGTGGATCGACGAGAACGAGCGCATCCCCGAAGAGGCCATCGAGGAGCTCAAGCGGATGGGGCTCTTCGGCATCTCCATCCCCCGCGAGTTTGGGGGGATGGGATTGTCGCAGAGCGCGTACTGCCGCGTCTTCGAGTACGTGACCGGGTTCGATCCCGGGCTGGGGATCATGCTGGGGGTGCACCTGTCCATCGGCATCAAGGGCATCCAGCTCGCGGGGAACGACGCGCAGAAGGCCCTCTATCTGCCCAAGGCCGCGACCGGGGAGTGGATGGCGTCGTTCGCGCTCACGGAGCCCGAGGCGGGGAGCGACGCGGCGGGCATCAAGTCGCGCGCGGTGCGGCAGGACGACGGATCCTGGATCCTGAACGGCTCCAAGATCTGGATCGGCAACGGCTCGTTCAGCGAGGTCATCGTCGCCTTTGCGCAGACGGCGGTGGAGCGAAAGGGGAAGATGGAGGACCGGGTCACGGCCTTCATCCTGCGCCCGGACATGCCCGGCTACGAGCGGGGGCCGGCGCTGCGAAAGATGGGCGCGCGGGGATCGAACCAGACGGAGCTGTACTTTCGCGACGTGCGCGTGCCGCCGGAGAACGTGCTGGGCGAGCCGGGCGAGGGGTTCAAGATCGCCATGCGCGTGCTGAACTCCGGCCGGCAGGGGCTGAGCGCGGGCGCGGCGGGCGGGGTCAAGCAGTGCCTGCGGATGGCCACGGACTGGGCGCGCCGGCGCGAGCAGTTCGGGCAGCCGCTGGTGAACTACGAGGTCATCCAGGGCAAGCTGGCGGACCTGGCGGCGGATGCGTACACGGCGGAGAGCGTGGCCTACTTTACCACGGGGCTCAACGACCGCGGCGACGTGGACTACGCACTGGAATCCGCCGCGGCCAAGGTGTGGAACAGCGACGCGCTGGACCGCGCCGTGGACGAGGTGGTGCAGATTGCCGGCGGCCGCGGCTTTGTGAAGGGCTATCCGTACGAGCGCATGTACCGCGACGCGCGCATCACGCGGATCTTCGAGGGGACGAACGAGATCCTGCGCCTGTTCGTGGGATTGTCGGGGCTGCAGGCGCCGGGGGAGCAGCTCAAGGAGGTGGCCGCGGCCCTGCGCGAGCCCATCCGCCAGATCGGCCTGCTGACGGACTTCGCGGCGGGGCGGGTGGCGCTGGCGCTGGGGCGTGGTGAGCCGTCGCTGGAGGCGGACGTGCATCCGCGGCTGCAGACGCACTTCGACTACCTGGTGGAGCACACGCGCGACCTGCGGGTGGCGGCGGAGCGAGCCCTGCGGCGGTACGGGCGCAAGATCCCCGAGCGGCAGTTCATCGTCACGCGGCTGGGGGAGATGGCCATCGAGCTGTACGTGCGCGCGGCCACGCTGTCGCACACGCAGGCGCTGCTGCAGGCCCGCGCGGCGGGCGCGACGGTGGCGCCGGCGTTCACCAGCACGCGCCAGCCCCTGGACGATGCGTCGGTGCAGCGCGTGCTGCGCCTGTGCGACCTGGCCTGCCAGCGCAGCGGCCTGCGCTTCCGCTCCGCCCGCGAGGCGCTCAATGGCTCGCGCGACGAGCTGATGCGCGCCGTGGCGCAGGACGTGATCGCGCAGACGGACGTGCCCACGGACACGCAGCCCGCCGGAGAGCCCGGCGCGGCACAGCCCGGGGGCACCGGCCAGACGCAGGTGCACGGCGCGTCCGGCGAGCCGCGCATGGGGGTGTGATCCACGACAGCGCGGACGGAGCAGGGCCTGTCTTTCGACGGGGAGTCCTCTCCCCCGCCGGCCTTTTTGCTCGTTCCTCGCAACGGCCGTCGACCCCTCCCCCAACTTCGGGGGAGGGGTTGGGGTGAGGCGGAGCCCCGGCTCGTCGCGGGGCACGTACGGAGGCGGAATTCTCCCCCGTACGGGGCAGGCAATCGAGGGTGCAGGCAGGTCGAGTACGGGAGAGGGGGCCGGGGGGAGGGCCGGGGGGTGAGGGGCCCCGCGCGGGGCCGGCGGTCCGGCTGCCGGTCCGTGCGGGATGGCTGCCACGACTCCGGCACCCCTGGATGGGTCTGAATCCAGCAGTTCACAGGACCGATCCGCCGATTCGGCACCGCTCGTGCATCGTGATGCGCTGGAACCCTACGCGGAGGAGCACATGTCGTCTTTCGGAACGTATCTGATCGGCTTTATCGTTTTGATCGTGGGACTGGTGATCGCGGCAACCCTGCTGGAGGTGCCGACCATGTGGATCGCCGTGGGCGCCATCGTGCTCATCGGCATCGGCATCATCTCGGCGACCAACCGCACCAAGCCGCGCGACCCGCCGCCGCCGGGAGGCACCACGTACTGAGCGCGGCCGCCGCGCCGGAACGCGCCCGCCCCGGACTGCACGGGGCGGGCGCTTTTCACATTCATGGAGGATGAACGATGCCGGAGGGAGTGCCCGCGAAGGACCCGATCGAGGTACGCTGGGAAGGCGGAATGCGCTGGCGCGGCGGCCCGGAGGGCGGGCCCACGCTGCTGATGGACGGCGAGAAGCAGGCGGCACCCAGCCCCGTGGACGCGCTGGTGGCGTCGCTGGCGGCGTGCTCGGCCATCGACGTGGTGGACTACCTGGAAAAGCGCCGCACGCCGCCCACGGCCGCCAGCGTGTCCGTCCGCTTTTCGCGCGCGGCGGACTATCCCCGCCGGCTCACGGAGCTGCACCTGACGTATCGCGTGACGACGGACTCCGCCCGCGAGCACGTGGAGCGCGCCGTTCAGCTCTCGTTCGACAAGTACTGCTCCGTGGCGGGCTCGCTGGCGCCGGACACGCAGATCACCTGGGACGTGGAGCTCAGCACGCCCATGGGCGGAGAGTAGCGGTAATCTACCCGGAAACGCGGGCGACAGCGCGGGCTGAGACGCGCCAGCACGCCATCGGAACGACGAAGGGCGGGTTCACCGTGCGCCGGGTACGGGAGATGCATCATGTTTGCACAACCTTGATCACCGGCACAGGAAGTTCTCGATGTCCCCCCTTCTCCCGGGCGAGCACGGCTCGCCGATGCTGCTGCTGGTCCGCTCACGCTCGCTGCGCCGGCGCGCGGACGAGGTGATGGAGCGCGCCGCGGCCCTTCGTGCGCGTTCCCGCCGACTCTTGAAGGCCGACCGCGGCGCTTCCTCTTTGCAGCCGGAGGAGTCACCGGGGCCGGCCCCGGTTCCGTCTCCGGCCGCGGCCTCGTTTCCAGCCCCGGCCTCGTCTCCGCCTCCGGCCCCGGCCCCCGCCTCGTCTCCGGCCTGTCGATCCATGGATGCGGAAGACGTGGATGCGCTGCGGTGGTACCGTGTGCAGGTGCGGGAGATGCTGGCCGCGGGATGGAGCGTCGAGGAGCTGGCGGACATTGGCGTCACGAACAGCCTGCTCCGCGAGCTGGGGCTGCACGGAATGGAGTAATACCAGATCCTGAAAAACGATTGGGTACAGAGGGACAGAGGAAGAAAGAGAGGAACAGAGAAAGCCATAATCCTCTGTTCCTCTGGCTTTCCCTGTTCCTCTGTACACTCGATGTTGTTTATCCGGATCTGGGATGAGGATGAGCGCCGCCGTCAGCCGTCCCCAGGAAACTCGAGGTGCTGCGGCGGAACGGCATCTGCCAGCCACACGCCGTTGTCGCTGCGGTAGAAGGCGTGCCCCGCCGCGTGCATCCGCCCGGCGAGCACGCGCAGCACGACCGGCCGTCCGTGCCGCCGCCCGGCGGTGACGGCCGTGTCCTCGTCCGCGGAGAGGTGCACGTGCGTGCGCTTGCCCGGGCGCAGGCCGTCGCGGCGGATGGAATCCACGCTGACGTCGGCCGTGCCGTGGTACAGCACCTCCGGCGGGGTCTGCGCCTCCAGCCCCAGCTGCACCTGCACGGAGTGCCCCTGGCTGGCGCGGATGCGCTCCCCGTCCGGGCTCAGGGCAAAGCGCTGCTTGTCGTTCTCCCCCACCACGCGGTCCAGCGTCGCGCGGTCCAGCGCCACGCCCGCGCGCCTCGCCGCCTCCAGCAGCGCATCCACTTCCACCCACCCCGCCTCGTCCAGCTGCAGCCCCACCGACTCCGGCGCGTGCCGCAGTACCATGCTCATCCACCGGCTGGTCTTCACCAGCGTCTTGTCCATCGTCATTGCGCTTGTCTTCGTTGTTATGCCGGTCCGTGCTCTCATATCAGGGGCAGGGACCTGCCAAGTGATTCGAATCCGTGCGCACACCTGCCGGGCTAATGAATTCGCGGCACCGGAAGCGTGATGCCGGCCTTCGCCGGCGGGTCCGGTGCGGGCGGGTGCCGCGGGGTGCACGTGGCTCCGGCGGGGCGTTCGCGACCGGCGTGCCGCGGCTTCACGCATCCACCCCGCGGACGGTCAGCC
>DASQZE010000266.1:0-4225 GCA_035638875.1 Longimicrobium sp. | reverse complement strand
GGCCATGTATCCGAGCGCCGCCGCCCATCCCACCGGAAACAGCTCTCCCTCGATCACGCCGTCCGTCCACTCGCCTCCCAGCGGCGCGACGACGTGGTGATTGGGCTGCCCCGGCGCCAGCGTGCCGTAGACCGCCAGCGTTCCGCTCGTGCGGAAGAGCGCCTCCAGCCGTCGTTCGGCAGCGGCCGCATCGCCGTCTTCCGCGCCGCCGCCACGCCCGCGCGCCGCGTTCGCCGCGGCCAGCAGGCGCTCGACCTCGTCCAGCGGAAGCTCCGCGCGCGCCTCTCGTTCGTCCATCACGCGCCTACTTCGTATCCCCGATGGGATTGGGATCGGTGGCGCGCAGGGCGTCCAGGTAGGCGCGGACGCGCTTGGCGTTCGCGCCCACGTCGCCGCGGCCCACGCGGCTCACGGAGCGCACGTCCACCCGCGAGATGCCGGACGCGGACGTCACGCGGATCACGACGTCGTCCTTGAAGCCGAACCACGGCGTCGTGGCCGTGGCCTCGATGCGGCCGTCGCGGCGGTCCTGGTCCACCAGCTCCCATCCCATCTCCCGCGCCACCCGCACCGCCGCCGAAAACGCCGAATCCACCGGCATCGCCATCATCAGCGGCCGCACGTCGGGGTACGCCCTGGCCTGCTGCGCCGCGATGGAATCGCCCTCGTACTCCATGGGATTGGGCGCGTCCTGCCGCAGCGGCGCCACGGCCACGAACACGGGCGGGTTCTGCGTATCCGTGGTGATGTCGTGGATGGGCGGATACTGGCCCGCGCCGCGCCGCAGGTTCCACGGATAGAACCACGCGAGCGCGCCCAGCAGCAGCGCCACGCCCGCGATCACCCGTCCGCGGCCCCGCGACAGCACGAGCGCGACGAGCCCCAGCACGGCGGCCGCGATGCCGGCGTATGCGGCCCAGCGCATCAGGCTGAACCCCATGCGGAAGTCCCACCAGCCGGCGCGGGTGCCGGGGCCGCTCAGCCCCAGCATTACCAGGGCGACCAGGGCCAGCGCCAGGGCGGCCAGGGCCAGCGGGGTGCGGCGCGGCGTGCGTTCGATGTCGATGTCCGCCATCAGGCCTTTTTCCGGGTGCGGAGCTTTTTGATGAGGATGGGCACCAGGCTCAGGGCGCCCATCAGCGCCAGTGCCACCAGCGTCTGCGTGCCCACAAGGTCGCGCGGCGAATTGATGCGCGCCAGCGATTCGCCCACGTTGGCGAACACGAACGTGCCGGGCAGGATGCCGATGAGCGTCGCGATGAAGAAGGTGCGGGCGGTCACGGGGGTGAACGCAGGCACCAGGTTCATCAGCCAGAACGGAAACAGGGGCACCAGCCGCACGAACAGGATGTAGTTGAACGCGTCCTGCTCGAACCCGCGCGCCAGCCGCTTAAGCCGCGGCCCCATCAGGCGCCGGGCCATGTCCGCGAACAGGTAGCGCGCGCTCAGGAACGCCAGCGTGGCCCCCACCGACGCCGCCAGCACCACGATCGCCGTGGCTACCCACCGGCCAAAGAGAAATCCCACGGCGAACGTCATCACGATCCCCATGGGAAAGCTGACGGCCGTCGCGATGGTGTACACCACCAGCACGCCGAGGAGCATGGCCGTGTAGTGCTGCCGCGTGTAGGCCAGCAGCTCCGCCCGGTGCGCCTTGAGCGTCTCGAAGTCGAAGTGGCCGCCCCACACCAGCCCGGCCGTGATGGCGCCCAGGACGATGGCGCCCAGCACGATCTTCTTCCACCGGGCCCCGCGCGGCGCGTCCGGGTGGTCCTCCGGCTCCAGCGCGTACGGGTCGACCGTATCGTCGTGAAGGTCCGTCACGCCGCCGCGCCGCGCGAAAGGTCCACGAAGCCGCGCACCGGCTGCGCGAGGGAGGATGGCTGGAGGGCGTGGGCGGACGGGGCCGGGACGGGGATCCAGGCCAGCCCTCTTGCGGCGGTGGTGAAGAAGGCTCTCATATGCGCGTGGGCCGGGGAGGCGGCGCGATGGTGCAGGTTGTGACCGGGCAATCTAATGGCGAGGCGGATACGCGAAAGTGCGCCGGGCGGAAGTGCGTCCGCAGGCATGCATTGCGATGGAGGGGCCGCGGACCCAGCGGAGGCGGAGGATGGTCAATGGAGCGGCCGCGGACCCCGGCGGATGCGGAGGATCATCAATGTAGCGGGGATCGCGACGGAGCGACGTGGACCCGGCAGGGGCAGAGGATGGTCAACGGAGCGGGCATCCCGGCGGAGCGGCGGCGGACCCCGGCGGAGGCGGAGGATCATCAATGTAGCGGGGATCGCGACGGAGCGGCTGAAGCCGCCGCTGGGACTGCGGCAAGCCCCGTCTCGGCTCGCTGCGCTCGCCGAACGAGGCTTCAACTGCGTACGGCAACGGCGGATGCCGTCGGCAGCCAGTGCCTCGCCCGTGCACGTGGGCTGCCGCGCGGCCTTGCCCGTGCAGTCCGCGCAGGCGGACTTCGTGTGGTTGTTGCGGCGAATTCATTTCCATACACCAGGTTCGAAACCTTCGCCTTTAGGCGAATAGCTTTAGCGATCTGTAGAAGCTAGACTCGCGAGGAGAAGCTGAACCTCGGGAGAATCGATGGCAGAGAATCGAAAAGGGCCGCATACGGTCTACAACATCCAGTATCACTTGGTGTGGGTGACGAAATACCGGTATCCGGTGCTGCGTGGCGAGGTGGCGGAGCGAGCCCGAGAACTGATCCGGCAGACGTGCATGAGCCGGGAGATCAAGATACTGAAGGGACACGTGAGCAAGGACCACGTGCACCTGCTGCTGTCGTGCCCGCCGGGACTGAGTCCGTCGAACATCGCCCAGAGCCTAAAAGGGCGATCGTCGCGCCTGCTGCAGCAGGAGTTCTCGCACCTGCGGAAGCGGTATTGGGGGCAGCACCTCTGGGCACGGGGCTACTTCTGCAGCACGACGGGGGAGATCACGACGGCGCAGATACAAGAGTACATCGAGCGTCACCGGGATGAGGATCCGGGCGAACGGTTCACGGTGGATGCAGAGTAACAGCGGGAGTTTCAGTCCCAGCTTCAGGAGGCTTCAGCCTCTGACGTTTCAGCAGGCTTCAGCCTGTAAATGCCGCTTTCAGCGGCCAAATAACCCACCGGCTTTAGCCGGTGGTCGTTAAGTCGCTCTGCCCGTGGGCGGGGGGCGATCACAAACTTCGGGGATGGGGAGGGGACGGGATGACGTCGGAGAGCAGCGAGCGGCACCACGCGGCCGCGGAGAAGGAGACAGAGGCACGGCTTGGGATCGCGATCGTGACGGTGAGCGATTCGCGCACGGAGGAGACGGATACCAACGGCCAGTGGCTGCGCACGGCCATCGAGGCGGCCGGCCACACCGTCGCCGGCTACCGGCTCATCCGCGACGAGCCGGGCGAGGTGGAGGACGCGCTGCGGGCCATGTCGTTCGGCGCGCCGCGCATCATCGTGTTCAACGGCGGAACGGGCATCGCGCCGCGCGACACCACCTACGACGTGCTGGTACGCTACATCGAAAAGCCCATCCCCGGCTTTGGCGAGCTGTTCCGCATGCTGAGCTGGGAGCAGGTGGGCGCCGCGGCCATGCTCAGCCGCGCCACGGCGGGCGTGTACCGGCGCCGCGTGGTGTTCTCGCTCCCCGGCTCGCCCGCCGCCGTGCAGCTGGGCTGGGAGCGGCTGATCAAGCCCGAGCTCAAGCACATCGCCTGGCTGGTGCGGCCGGAGTGAGCGCCGTGCCTGCGCGAGGCGCGGATCAGACGCAGGCCGATTTGCCCGGACTAAACGATTGCAGGCACGCAGGTTGCAAACCATCCGGGCTCACGCCGGTGGCCGGAATGTGCACTGGCAGCAGCCTGAACGGGAGTGATGGGGATGAACGCCAGACGCATCTTCGCCGCCGCGGCCTTTGCCATCGTAACCGCCGCCTGCGGGGGCGGCAGCGGGCCCACCCTCGCCGACAACAGCAACGCCGACGACAGCTTCAAGATCCCCAACGTTCCGCCGACGGACACCACCGGCTTCATGCCCGAGCCGTAAGGCTTGGCTGCCGGTGGAGGACGAACGACGCGAAGGCGCCCGGTGATTTGCCGGGCGCCTTCGCGCGCGTCATGGGGATGTCGCCAGGGGGCTCACCGGGCCAGCACAGCAGCAGGCCTACAACGCATCAGCCGGAGAGTCTTGAAGCCTGGATCGGCCGTGCCTCAGCAACGATCTCCTCCAACGTG